>JAHEGP010000161.1 GCA_024645065.1 Cellvibrionales bacterium
GCAAGATAGCATTGAAGGATGCCGGCTTGTCTGCCAGCGATATCAACGATGTGATCCTGGTGGGTGGGCAGACCCGGATGCCGATGGTGCAAAAGCGAGTCGCCGAGTTTTTTGGTCGTGAGCCGCGAAAAGACGTCAACCCGGACGAAGCCGTGGCTATGGGTGCCGCTATCCAGGGCGCTGTATTGGCCGGCGATGTTAAAGACGTGCTGCTGCTGGACGTCACGCCGCTGACCCTGGGCATTGAAACCATGGGTGGTGTGGCAACACCGTTGATCGAGAAAAACACCACGATCCCGGCGAAGAAGTCGCAGACGTTTTCGACTGCTGATGACAACCAGACTGCTGTCACCATTCATGTGGTGCAGGGCGAGCGCAAGCAGGCGGCGCAGAACAAGTCGCTGGGGCGCTTCGATCTGGCAGATATTCCGCCGGCGCCGCGCGGTATGCCGCAAATTGAGGTGACCTTCGATATCGACGCCAACGGCATACTCAATGTGCATGCCAAGGACAAGGCCACAGGTAAGGAGCAGTCGATCGTAATCAAGGCCTCGGGTGGCTTGAACGACGAGGAGATAGAAAAAATGGTGGCTGACGCAGAGGCAAACGCCGATGCTGACCGCAAGTTCGAGGAGTTGGTCACCGCTCGCAACACTGCGGATGGTCTCGCCCATGCGGCGGCCAAGACTCTCAAGGACGCCGGTGACAAGGCGACTGCGGAAGAAAAAGAGCAGATCGAAGCGGCGATCAAGAGCGTCGAGGAAGCCGTCAAGGGTAACGATAAGGCGGCTATTGAAGCGGCGACTGAAAAGCTGTCTGAGGCATCGTCTGCCCTGGCGCAGAAGATGTACGCCGAGCAGTCAGCGCAGCAGCAACAGGCACCCGGAAAAGAGGCTGGCGATGGCAAGGGCGGCGGCGATTCAGACGACAATGTGGTCGACGCCGAGTTCGAGGAAGTCAAGAACGACAAGTAATAGTTCAGGCGAACTGCTCGACGCCGGCCCGGAAACGGGTGCCGGCGTCGCTTTTTTTAACCAACGGCAAAAATCGAAGTAGAGCGCATGTCCAAACGCGATTATTACGAAGTCCTCGGGGTCGGCAGAAATGCATCCGAGCAGGAAATCAAAAAGGCGTATCGACGCATAGCCATGAAGTATCACCCGGACCGCAATTCGGAGGATGTCCAGGCAACGGAGAAATTCAAGGAAGCTGCTGAGGCATATGAGGTGCTCTCGGATGGCGAGAAAAAATCTGCCTACGACCGTTTTGGTCATGCCGGCGTAGACCCGCAAATGGGCGGCGGTGGCGGCGGGTTCTCCGATATTTTCGGCGATGTGTTCGGCGATATTTTTGGCGGGGGAGGGCGCAGCCGCGGGCCCCAGCGTGGCTCCGATTTACGCTACAACCTGAGCGTCAATCTCGAAGATGCGGTGCGCGGAACAACCGTCAGTATCCAGATTCCAACCCTGGTGGGCTGCGACGATTGCGACGGCAGTGGTGCGAGGAAGGGTTCGGCGCCATCAAATTGCGGTACCTGTGGCGGCAGCGGCCAGGTTCGTATGCAGCAGGGTTTCTTTGCGGTGCAGCAGACCTGCCCGCAATGCCGGGGTAGAGGCAAGGTGATTGCGGATCCCTGCCAGAAGTGCCGGGGTCAGGGTCGGGTAGAGAAGCAGAAAACCTTGTCGGTTAAAGTTCCTCCGGGGGTCGACAACGGAGATCGAATTCGCCTGTCCGGAGAAGGGGAGGCGAGCCCCGATGGTGGAATGCCCGGCGACCTTTACGTGCAGATTGCTGTAAAAGAGCACCCGATTTTTGAGCGCGATGGCCGCCATTTGTATTGCGAAGTGCCGATTTCCATCGTCGATGCAGCGCTCGGCGGTGAGCTGGAAGTGCCTACCCTCGACGGCAGGGTGAAATTGAAAGTTCCTGCGGAAACCCAGACCGGTAAGCTTTTCAGGCTGCGGGGCAAGGGTGTCAAGCCGGTGCGCGGGGGGCCGCTGGGTGATTTGCTGTGCCGGGTGGTGGTGGAAACGCCGGTGAAGCTCAACCGTCGCCAGAAGGAGCTGCTGGAGGAATTTCAGGAGTCCCTTCATGAGGAGGGTAACAAGCACTCGCCGCGAAAGTCTTCCTGGTTCGACGGCGTGAAGCGCTTTTTTGATGATATGAAGTTGTAGGGCAGTACATCATGACGACACGAATCGCGGTTACCGGCGCCGCCGGCCGTATGGGTAAAACCCTGATCGAGGCGATTGCGGCGACTGATGGGGCACAGCTGACGGCGGCCATCGAGCGGCCGCAGAGTTCTTTGCTAGGGGCCGATGCCGGTGAACTGGGTGGGGTCGGAAGGAATGGTGTGGTGCTGGTGTCTGAGCTGGCGGCGGTAGTGGATGATTTTGACGTCCTGATCGACTTTACGTCGCCGGATGCCACCCTGGCAAATGTTGCGCTGTGTCGTCGTGCGAGCAAGCGAATGGTTATCGGCACGACGGGATGCAGCGAGCAACACCTTGCTGGAATTCGGGCCGCAGCAGATGATATCGCGCTGTGTATGGCGGCTAACTTCAGCGTTGGCGTGAATCTGTGTTTCAAGCTCAGTGATATTGCTGCACGGGTGCTGGGCGATGAAGTCGATATCGAAATATATGAGGCGCATCACCGCCATAAAGTGGATGCACCCTCCGGTACCGCCCTGCGTCTTGGCCAGGTGGTGGCCGCGGCGCTGAACCGTGACCTCGATGCGGTTGCAGTGTACGGTCGCGAGGGCCAGACCGGAGCGCGCCAACGAGAGACTATCGGTTTTGCCACGGTTCGCGGCGGTGATATCGTCGGCGATCATACGGCGTTGTTTGCCGCCGATGGCGAGCGGGTCGAGATCACCCACAAAGCCAGCTCGCGAATGGCATTCGCCCGGGGGGCGGTGCGTGCGGCTAACTGGTTGCTCTCAAGGCAGCAGGGCTTGTTTGATATGCAGGACGTACTGGACTTACGCTAGACCGGGGCCATCGTGCTGGTGGCGGTGAACTGTTCCAGGCTTACACCATAACTGCCGTCTGGAATGACCTGCTTGATATGATAGGCCTTGCGCTGTCGCTCATCGAGATCTTTAAGGTCGACAACTGTCTTGCGAATCGGGCGCTTCGCCGCATCCAGGACCAATGCTACCCTGGGATGTAGCCGATTCTCGGCATCCGAGGCGACGACCACGCCGACCTCGCCGCTGCTCAGTTCCACGATACAGCCAGCGGGGTAAAGACCCACGCACTCGATAAATTTAACCACCAGCTCCTGATCGAATTGCTTGCCACGTTGCTCGTAGAGAATCTTCAGCGCGGCCGTACTCGACTTCTCCTTGCTGTAAACCCGGTTGCTGGTCATTGCGTCATAGGCGTCGACAATGCTGGTAATGCGGGTATAAAAGCTGAGGTTTGAAGCATCCGCCCCGGTGGGGTATCCCATGCCGTCGATGCGCTCATGGTGAGAGTAAGTGGCCTCGATAACTTCCGGCGGCATCAAGGGATCGTGTTGCAGCAGGTCGCGCCCGTACACGGGGTGCAGTTGCATGTGCTCAAACTCATCCGGAGAGAGTTTGCCCGGTTTTAACAGCACGTTGAGGTTGACCCGGGTCTTGCCGACATCGTGCAGCATGCCGCAAAGGCCAAGTGTTTCGAGGTAGCGTCGCGGCAGGCCCAACTGCCGGCCCAGGGCAATAGCAAGAATGCCCACATGGAGACAATGCTCGGCAGTATAGTTATCCACGTGCTTGATGTGGGACAACCAGATCAGTGCATTGGGATTGCGAATGACGCTGTCGACGCAGGCCTTGACGTGCTGCTTGGCTATTTTGGCGTTGATCGTCTCGCCGCGAGCAGCCTGCTTTAAAATGGTTTCTACCGATACCAGCGCTTCGTCATATTCGATTTTTGCGCGTTCGATTTCATTTTCTACCGGATGTTCCTTGATGTACGTGGTCTTCTCACGCTTGAGGATGTCGTCGAGGGATTCCTCCTGCATCGCGGGGCGTTTGAGGGATTTGGATTTGACTGTGTCGACATAGACGTGGGAGCAGAGGGAGCGGAGGGTGTCAAGATCTTCCTTGCGTTCCAGCGGAAAGCCCTGGAACAGGAACGGGCTATCGAGCCAGGGTCGATCCAGCTTGGCGATGTACATGCCCATTTGCAGCTTGTCGGTAGTCACCTCGACAAGCTTTCTGGCGGTGATTTTTTCTTCTGAATTCACTGCGCGCTACCCGGCAAGACTAGCTGATTTTGAGTAAAACCCCTTTAGTTTCAAACATCCCATGCAACTACTTTTCAGGCTAGCAGCAGACCATTGGGCCAGCAAGACTAATCGGGGTATTCGTGGACAATTACCATCGATTTGCGTACAATTTCAGCCCAATTGCGGAGGCGCTGGGATCGTGCTGTTGTGCGTGGCATCAAGGTAGCGATGCCGGTGCAGTCTGCAAAAAAACAGAATGGGTGAAAAGCGGGATGCGAGCGACAGCTTCATTCCGCTTTTTTTAGGCGCCAAAACGCTGGCTGCAAGTGGTCGGGGTTTGGGGGGTTGAGAGGAGGTTTCCTTGTCCAGACAAGCCATTCTTGCGCTTGCAGATGGTAGCGTGTTTCGCGGGCTTGCCATTGGTGCAGATGGTACTGCCAGTGGTGAGGTGGTATTCAATACCGCCATGACCGGATATCAGGAAATACTGACGGACCCTTCCTATGCGCGTCAAATCGTCACCCTGACCTACCCCCATATTGGCAATACCGGGACTACCCCCGAAGATGAGGAGTCCGGCCAGGTTTGGGCGGCAGGTCTGGTCATCCGCAATTTCCCCCTGCTGGCGAGCAACTTTCGCAATCAGCAAACCCTCGACCAATACCTCAGGCAGCGCAACATCGTCGCGATCAGCGAGATCGATACCCGTCGCCTGACCCGAATCCTGCGTGAGCAAGGTGCCCAGGGCGGGTGCATCATAGCGGGCGACGGCGCCACGGTGGAAGCGGCACTGGAGCAGGCGAGGGCATTTCCCGGTTTGCAGGGTATGGATCTGGCTGAGACTGTTACGGGTGCTGACGTCTACGCCTGGCAGGAGGGTGGCTGGCGTTTGGGAAGTGGCCACAGAATTCCAGCAGCAAGCAGTGCCTGTTTTCACGTGGTCGCCTACGACTACGGTGTCAAGCGCAACATTCTGCGGATGTTGGTTGATCGTGATTGCAGGGTCACGGTGGTGCCGGCACGTACCCGGGCAGAAGACGTGATGGCGCTGCAGCCCGATGGGGTGTTCCTCTCCAACGGCCCGGGCGATCCCGAGCCCTGTGACTATGCGATCGAGGCGATCAAGGCGCTCCTGGAAAGAGACATCCCCCTGTTTGGCATCTGCCTCGGGCACCAATTGCTGGCTCTGGCCAGCGGTGCCACAACCAAGAAAATGAAATTCGGCCACCACGGCGCCAACCACCCGGTGCAGGATTTGGACACCGGAGTCGTGTTGATCACCAGCCAAAATCATGGTTTCGCGGTCGATGAAACCAGTTTGCCTGGCTGCCTCAAGGCGACACACCGCTCGCTGTTTGATGGCTCCCTGCAGGGAATTCATCACCGGGACCGACCGGCTTTCGGATTTCAGGGGCATCCTGAGGCTAGCCCCGGGCCGCATGACGCGGCGCCTTTGTTCGATCACTTTATCGAGCTGATGCAGGCTCGCCGCGCCGGTTAATCCATTCGGGCAGGCGGGCACTGTGCCGCCCGGAGCAACAACAACCTGGTAGAAGCACGCAATGCCAAAACGTACAGATATCAAGTCTATTCTCATCGTAGGCGCCGGCCCGATCATTATTGGCCAGGCCTGTGAGTTTGATTACTCGGGTGCCCAGGCCTGCAAGGCGCTGCAGGAAGAGGGCTACAGGGTTATCCTGGTGAACTCCAACCCGGCAACGATCATGACCGACCCCGCGATGGCGGATGCAACCTACATTGAGCCGGTAAACTGGCGCACTGTGGCACGAATTATCGAAAAAGAGCGGC
Organism: Cellvibrionales bacterium; assembly: GCA_024645065.1. Lineage (GTDB taxonomy): Bacteria > Pseudomonadota > Gammaproteobacteria > Pseudomonadales > JAHEGP01 > JAHEGP01. The sequence goes on from JAHEGP010000161.1 coordinate 6,028, forward strand.
CTGATGCGCTGCTCCCGACCATGGGTGGCCAGACCGCACTCAACTGTGCGCTGGACCTGGCCCGGGAGGGAGTGTTGGAGCAATTCGGGGTTGAGTTGATCGGCGCCACCAGGGATGCCATCGACAAGGCTGAGGACCGGGAGCGTTTCGACATCGCGATGAAGGCGATAGGTCTTGAAACGCCCAATTCGGTCATTGCCCACAGTCTGGAAGAAGCCCTGCAGGTATTGGACCAGATTGGCTTTCCCTGCATTATTCGCCCGTCCTTCACCATGGGGGGCTCGGGCGGAGGTATTGCCTACAACCGGGAAGAGTTCGTCGAAATTTGCGAACGTGGGCTCGACCTGTCGCCGACCAACGAATTGCTGATCGATGAGTCCCTGATCGGTTGGAAAGAGTTCGAAATGGAGGTCGTGCGGGACAAAAACGACAACTGCATAATAATCTGCGCGATCGAGAACTTTGACGCCATGGGCGTGCATACGGGTGACTCCATCACCGTTGCACCGGCTCAGACCCTGACCGACAAGGAGTACCAGATCATGCGCAACGCATCGCTGGCGGTGCTGCGCGAGATTGGGGTTGAAACCGGTGGTTCCAATGTTCAATTCGGCATCAATCCGAGTACCGGTCGCATGGTGATCATTGAAATGAATCCCAGGGTGTCGCGCTCGTCTGCCCTTGCGTCCAAGGCAACCGGGTTTCCCATCGCCAAGGTCGCCGCCAAACTGGCGGTTGGCTACACCCTGGACGAGTTGCAAAATGATATAACCGGCGGTGCAACTCCGGCATCTTTTGAGCCTTCCATCGACTATGTGGTCACCAAATTGCCGCGCTTCACTTTCGAAAAATTTGCCGATGCTGAGTCGCGACTCCACACCCAGATGAAATCGGTGGGTGAGGTGATGGCTATTGGCCGCACTTTCCAGGAGTCCCTGCAAAAGGCCCTGCGCGGTCTTGAAGTAGGGTCCGCAGGCTTTGAGCCGCGCATCGATAGCGGCGACCCCGATATCCAGACTCGACTGGTGAAGGAGTTGCGCAACCCCGGGCCCGATCGTATCTGGTATATCGGTGATGCATTCCGCCATGGCATGAGCCTGCAACAGGTCGCTGAATATAGCCATGTTGATCCGTGGTTTCTGGTACAGATTGAGGACATCATCAGGGATGAGGGCGTCGTCAGCGGCAGCAGCATCGGGGCCCTTGATCGAGACGCCTTGTGGCGACTCAAGCGCAAGGGGTTTTCCGACAAGCGGCTTGCCGCATTGCTTGACGTGTCAGAACAGGCGCTGCGGCAGCGACGTCTCGAGTTGGGCATAAAGCCGGTTTACAAGCGGGTGGACACCTGTGCAGCAGAATTTGCCACCGCCACCGCTTATATGTATTCCACTTATGAAGAGGAGTGTGAGG
>JAHEGP010000162.1 GCA_024645065.1 Cellvibrionales bacterium
GGCATGATTACTGTGTTCGATGCAATGAAAAGGCCGGGCTACCTGATTGCCCGGTTGTTCTGCTTTATTTTGATCAAGCCGTTTATTCGCGTCACGCCTCTGCCGCAGCCGCTGGCCCTGGATGTGTCCAGGCCCTGCCTTCTGGTACTGCCCAATATCCATGCCAGCGATGAACTGGCGGTAAAGTCTTGCTCGAAACAGCTCGGGATCGCCAAATACGATATCTTTTTCCTGCCCAAACGGGGCAAGGATCGGGCTAACCGACTCTTTGTCGAGGCAGTGGGCGCTGTACTCGATGAAGCGCCCGACACCCAGGTAGTACCGATTAGCGTTTACTGGGGCCGGGCTCCGCGCAAGGTGGGCAGTCTTTCCCAGGCATACCTTGCGGATGGCTGGGAAGTGCCGGGGTTTATTCGGCGCAGCCTGATGGTGTTGTTGCAGATGCGCCAGGTATCCTGCTACTTCGGCCAGGCCATGGACTTCGGCCGGCTTCCCTCGATTCCCGATGAATCCGAACCCGATGCGCAGCAGGCGTTTTTCCATACGCGCCAGCAGTTGTTCAGTGAGCAATTTCGTAAGCAGCGTGAAGCGGTTATTGGCCCCGACCTGTCCCATCGGCGCATCCTGGAACAGCAGGTACTGCAGTCGCAGGGCGTGCTGGATTGTATCGACCAGCTGGCCGCCGAGACTGACAAGCCAACCAGGTCGCTGCAAAATACCGCTCGCAAGTACCTGCATGAAATGGCCGCCGATTACTCATACTCAGTGGTGCGACTGCTCGATTTGTTCCTCGGCTGGGTGTGGGAAAAGCTATACCAGGGAGTCAATGTCAATGGCATGGAAAACGTGCTCGAAGTGGCGGAAGACAAGCAGCTTATCTATGTGCCCTGCCATCGCAGCCATATCGATTACTTGCTGCTGTCCTACGTTATCCATCAAAAAGGCCTGATGCCGCCCCACATTGCAGCCGGTATCAATCTCAATATGCCCGTCGTTGGCAGTTTATTGCGTCGCGGTGGCGCTTTTTTTATCCGCCGGCAGTTCCGTGATGACAAGCTGTATCGGGCGGTGCTGGAAAGTTATATCGCCACGATGTGCGAGCGGGGATTCCCTATCGAATATTTTATAGAAGGCGGCCGCAGCAGAACCGGCCTGCAATTGCCCCACAAAGCCGGCATGTTGGCAATGACCATGCGTGCTGCGCAGGACCAGCGGCACCGGCCCCTGGCCTTCGTGCCGGTTTATATTGGCTATGAGCGATTGCTGGAGAGTCACAGCTATATCAAGGAACTGTATGGTGAGAAAAAGCAAAAGGAGTCCTTGTTTGACCTGTTCTCGGCGCGACGGTACCTAAAAGAGAACTACGGTCGGGTAAACCTGAGTCTGGGTAAGGCGATTCTGGCCGATGACATCTGGAGTTCGCTCGGCGTAAGCCAATCACCGAGGCCGACCGACGGCGAAGAGTTTTTTACTTGCATTGAAACACTTGCACAGACTATCCAAACAGAGGTCAACAACAATGCATCGATATCGAGCTCGAATCTGATAGCCACGGCGCTGCTGGGTAGTAACCGTAATGCCCTGGTCAAACCCCAGTTGCTGCAACAGATCGACCTGCTCGAGGCATTGATGAATGTGCCGGTTTACCGAAACAGCCTGTATTTCGATCGCAGCAGTCATGCTGACGCCATTGAGCGGGCGCTGGCGCTGGACCTGATTCAACACAATGATCACGCCCTGGGCGATATCTATTACCTCGACCAGAAGGCCCAGATTGGCGCCACCTTCCTGCGCAATAACAGCCTCCACGTTTTTATCCTGCCGGCGCTGGTTGCCAGCATCATTATCAATACCGAAAAGACCAGCTTCAGGCGGATTTATGCCATTTGTTATCGACTCTATCCCTATCTCAAGGCCGAGTTCTTTCTGCCCTGGGAGCCCGCCGAACTGCAGCCAGTGATTGCGAGTATCCTCGCTACCTTGCAACAGCAGGACCTGGTTAACAATAGTAATAACCTGTACTGGCGCAACAGTCCCGAGAGCGAGCAGTTTTACGCCCTGCTGGTTTTGTCCGGTGCCTGTAAGGCGAGTATGGAGCGATTCTACATTACCGCGAAGCTGGTGCTCTCGAAAGACGGTGGCTACTACGATCGCGCCAGTCTGGAAGCGGCCTGCGTGCAAATGGCTGAGAGCCTTTCAGTACTGCATGAATTTCACGCGCCCGATTTTTTCGACAAGAACCTGTTTCGAACCTTTATCGCCAGCCTGGTGCGAGAGGGTATGTTTACCGAGGACGAGGAAGGGAAGCTGCACTACGGCCGCAGTTTCGTCAATACCCGCAAGTTTGATAAATACGTGCTGAGCCCCTCGGTGCAGCGCAGTATCCTGCAAATTACCCGGAGTGGCTTTTAGCGCGCTGCTATCGGCAGGGTAACTCGCCTCGCAGCGCTCAATCCCTGGCCCCTGCAGCGCAGATCTGGCGGTGAAACGCGCCTGGCGGGGTGGTTCGGGGGACATCCTGGAGCCCACTGCCAGTTAACCGGCTGTTGCAAATACGGCTTCTTATACCGGTTTTTCCGCATAGGTAACTTCTTGAATGTCGAATCGTAATCGGCGAAAATCACCGGTTTGAAGAACCGCCTTCAGCGGTCGACCATTCCGACTCACCCTTTTATCATGCCGTGCGTTGCAGGTTCGGCAGGGAGTTTTCTTTGGCAAGCCAAGTAAAGTCGGCAACTCCGGCCCCGGAAGATGACTCGCTTGTCCTGGGGGACCTGATTCCGGTCCTTCGGCAGCGCACCGGGCGCCTGGCCCGTGCCACCGGCGACTATACCCTGGGTGTCGCAAAGATCCTGAAAAGCCTGCTGCCGATTACTGCGTTGCTCAATCGTCGTGAGCGGATATCAGAGCGGGAATTGCACGAAGCGATCAATCAGCTGTTCGCGTCGCTGGCAGGGCACCCCCTGACTGGCCAGCTGCGCGGTTTGACTGCGCGCATGCGCGCCGGCAATCTGCTGCCCAATGAACAAAGTACCGAAGAACTGATCCGCTTTCTGGTGGACCAGGCGACCGCACGCAGTGTCATCACTATCCCGACAGAGATTACCGACGAGTTCTGGAAGTTTTTCAATGAGCTGATGGCGGAGCCGGAGTTGAAGGGCATCGGAGAGGTCAGCCTCGACGTGCTGCGGATCGTGCTGACGGCTTATGAACCCCTGCTGGTGCAATTGATCAACCAACTCAAGGACCTGCGTCAGCTGAACGACGACAAGCTGCGGGAGATAGCCCGCGGTGCCGAGGTCCTGAGCGGTGACCTGGTGATTTTTCGGCGCCAGATCAAAGCGCTGCGCGGAGTCCGCCTGTTCTTTGCCACCGACCCTGAAGACCTCAAGGCCCAGGCCGAGGTGGTGGCGCAGATGGTGCGCGAGTTCGGTCCGCTGTTTATCAAGATGGCCCAGGTCGCGGCGGCCAATTCCGGATTCCTGCCCGGGGAGATGTCGGAGGCCCTGGCGGTGTTCCAGGAGGATGTCGACCCGATGACGCCGGCCGAGGTCGAGGCGGCTTTCATGGAGTGCTTTGGTGAAACCCCGGCCGAGCGTTACTTTGGTTTCGATTCCACCAGCCCGCTCAAGTCCGGTTCGATAGCCTCGGTTTTCCTGGCGCGCAAGCCATTGGACAGTAACTCCGACACCCCTCGGCTTCATCCGGTGGTGGTAAAAGTGGGGCGGCACAATCTGGCCCGGGAGTTTGTGATCGGTAAAACGGTAATTAAGCTGGCTATCCTTAGCAGTCACTACTGGGCACCGCATTCCAAGCTGGCGCCGTTCTTCAATTCCTGGCTCGACCAGATCGACGAGTTTGTCCAGGGCTTTGAGCGCGAGCTGGATTTTGACGCCGAGGCGCGCAATCAGGCCCACTTTGCCAGTCGTGCCAAGTATTTCGATAGCTGGAATGTCCCCCGGGTTTACTCCAGCAGCCGACGCATTATTGAAATGGAATTTGTGGATGGTGGTGCCAGCCTGAACAGCGCTTTCGCAGGTATGTCAGGCCGTCGCAGCCGAAAAATGAGGCGTCGTGCCGGACGCAAATTCCTGCATGCTGTTTTTGCACATCTGTTGATCTACCGCGAGTTTCACGGTGACCTGCACCCGGGCAACGTGTTGCTGACACCCGACGGTGAGCTCCATTTCGTCGACTGGGGCAACACCGTTGATATCCAGCATATCTGGAAACCTGCGATCCAGTACATGCAGGCGGTGCTGACTGGCAACACCGATGCTGTCACCGAGTCGCTGACCGCAATGTGCTCCGAACCCGAGTTGTCGGCGCAGCGCCGGTCTGAGTTGGCCGCTATCGTTGCCAAGACCTTTGCTGATGCCGATGTGGTGCCGCTGGGCATCGACTTTGCCCTGACCTTGAATCGCGAGGGTCTTGAGGGATGGATGCGCCGCATCGACCTGGCGATAAACCTGGGCTCCGCCATTAGTCGCCAGGGCATCACCGTGAAAGGCGAATATCTCCATCTGGCGCGTTCAGTATCGGCAATGCTGGGCTCGCTGGCAGGCCTGTACAAGGGCTTGCCCACTGCCGACCTGGTGCGTGATTGCATCCAGATGATCGTGCTGATGCCATCATATCTCGGGGCGGATTACGTCAAAGGCCAGCGCAGCCGTATGCTGCGCAAAATTGCCCGGAACATGCCTCCGGCGCTGCGCAGCTTGAGCCAGATAGAGCGCTTTTTTTAAGCCCGTCACGTCCGGGTCGCGTGCCCGGGACTACTCAAAATGGCGCAGCGGCTGCGCGGCCCTTCGGCGTGCTACAACACTACCTCGATGAGGTTCGGCAACACTACCTCGATGAGGTGCGGCCCCGGCGTTTCCATGGCTGCGGCGAACTGCTGCTGGAATTCGGCAACCGTGGTCGAGCGGGTCGCACTCACACCCATACCTTCAGCCAGCTTTACCCAATCCAGTGTCGGGTTCGAAAGGTCCAGCATCGAGTGAGCGCGTTCGCCCGGATTTTCCACGCCGACCCGCATCAGCTCGAAACTGAGAATCGCATAGGCGCGATTGTTGTAAATTATGGTACACACATCGAGCTTTTCCCGGGCCATGGTCCACAGGGATTGATTGGTGTACATCGCGCTGCCGTCAGCCTGCAGGTTGACCACCTTGCGACCGGGGCAGGCCACCGCGGCACCGACCGCCACCGGCATACCCTGGCCAATGGCGCCACCGGTCAGGGTCAGCCAGTCATGGGGTGCGGCGCCATCGAACATGCCATAGGTAAACATGCCCGAGGTATTGGCCTCGTCCGAGACGATCGCCTGCTCGGGTAACAGCCTGGCGACAACGGCGCCCACGGCCTCGGCGTTGAGCGGGCCGTCCGGTATTTCCGGCAGTGCCGGGTCCGCGGCCGGCGGAATTTCCGGCGCATCGAGATAATCGGCCAGGGCCCGCAATGTGGCGATGCTGTCCAGGCTGGGGCCAGCCAGCTCCCACAGGGTACAGTCCTCGTGCCAGAGGGTGCCGGGTTTGCCGGGGTAGGCAAAGAATGAAACCGGCGCCTTGGCGCCGACCAGCACCATATGCCGGATATCCTTGATAAAGTCCGAGGCCATTTCGCCCAGGTAGGGCAGTCGCTCCGGCGTGAAACGACCCCGACCGCGTTGGATACGAGCCGGGAATACCTCGCACAGCACCCGCGCCCCCGTTGCCGCGGCAATACGATGGGCCAGGGCCAGGCCCTCCTCACGCAGGGCGTTGCCGCCCAGCAGCAAACAGCGAGGCTCGGAATGGTGCAGTGCCGTCGCGGCCTGAGAAATCGATTCGGAGTTGGCGCCGGGTCGCGGTCTGATTGCGACTGGCCTGGCGCCGGTCGATGCGCTTTCGCTCCAGGCATAGTCTGCCGGTACTATCAGGTTGGCTGCGCGCCCCTCCATCGCCGCCGCGACGGCTTCAGCCCCATCCTCGGCGATGGTATCGGCGCTTTGCGCCACCCGCACCCAGTCGGATGCCAGTGCTGCATGTCCCGGGACATCGGAGGTGAGCGGCGCATCCAGCGCCAGATGGTAGCTCGCATGATCGCCAACGATATTGACGATCGGCGTATGGGCGCGACGCGCATTGTGTAGATTGGCCATGCCGTTGGAGAAGCCGGAGCCAAGGTGCAGCAAGGTCGCCGCGGGTTTGTCAGCCATGCGGCCATAGCCGTCAGCAGCTCCGGTGACAACCCCTTCAAACAAGCCGAGAATCGGGCGCATACCGGGAATCTTGTCGATAGCAGCGACCAGCTGCATCTCTGATGTACCGGGGTTGGCAAAGCACACCTCCACACCACTATCGATAAGCGTTTGTAAAAGGGATTCAGCACCATTCATTCTGTTTTCTCCTTTATTCTGGCTCCTGGACGGAAGGGACTTCGGCAAAGATGGTACCGCAACTCCGATGCGTGTGATAGACGAAATCACTTGCTACGGATTAAAATAACATAAAGGGTAAATAATGGATGGCGCGCTTTACGTATGCATTGAGCCTACATTAGGCATATAGCAATAAAATGGTCGTCGATTGTTCTGGATCAATTATTTACCCCGGAGTCTCTGTTACTGTCGCCATCAGGGTGCACGGCCACATCAAGATACTTAGGGGGGGTCGCTGTGTCGCATGCACAAAGGGTCAACGTCAGCGCGGCAATGCCAGCACTGGCCTGGTTCAGGGAGTACAGCGTTGCCCGGTGTCGATTTTTTTTACAGTTTGGCGCAGGTCGATCGCAGCGTCAAAAGCTAAGTTATTGAAAAAACATGAAAATATTTCATTGGTACGGTTTATGCATTAGGGGTAGCTAATGAATAAACTTGAATGTTATTGGAGGTCGGAGCAAGCAATAGGCTTTTCGGCATCGTCTACAGCGAGGTACGCCGGGAAATATCCGAAGTTGCTCTGCCCGCGGCTGACTGGCTGGTTGAATCGGGTCTTGTCGCGCTGCTTGGACTTAAGCGCAGGCAATAAAGCTAGTGGCCCCGGACAAAATCCGGGGCTGCCTCTTCACTCAAAATACCATGCAACGCTATTTGCTGCGGCCCGAAATACGGCAGCGTAAATAATATTGCCTTTTTAGCGCCGCGTGTTTAGCGCCGCAGTGGCGCGCATTACAGGGAGAAAGTCTCATGACAGGAAGAATCATTCGTAAAACACCGATCGCGTTGGCCGTGTCGGCCGCGCTACTACAGGGACAGGCCCTGGCTTATGAGTCAGAGCATGTGTTTTCTATCAACGATGTTATGGGTGGCTTTACGGGCACCACCTACGGTGCGCCGGACACCGTTCAGGATAAATCGATTATCTGCGGGCTTCCCGGTGGTGTAGCCTGCGGTGCAATCCAGCCGTTCCAGGACAAGTCGGGGGTGACTTT
>JAHEGP010000163.1 GCA_024645065.1 Cellvibrionales bacterium
CGGATGTGATCCTGGATCTGCGCAATCTGGATGAAACCTACCACCTCGACAAGATCTATGTGGTCGACTCCGATGATCGACTGGTGGGAAGCCTGGATGTGCGCTGGTTGGCGATCAAGCCGCGGCGAGCGAAAATCGCGGATATCATGGAGACCGACATCCAGATGCTGTCGGCGCGGCTGGAGCCGGCCGAGGCGATTCGCATCCTGGTGGGCAGCCAGGAAAACCACCTGCCCGTCGTCGACGATGGCGGGCTCCTGTTGGGCATCTTCTCCTGCCTGCAGGCCATGGAAGTGTCGCAGCACAATCTTGAAGAGCAGTTATTGCACCGGGGCAATGTGTCGGATGAGGACCTGTTCGCCCCGGTGCTTTCAAGCTCGCGCAAGCGGGCGGTGTGGCTGGGGCTCAATCTGGTGACTGCTTTCATCGCGGCCGCGGTCATCAGCCTGTTCGACGCGACCATCGCCGAGGTGGTGGCGTTGGCGGTGTTGATGCCGATCGTGGCGAGTATGGGGGGTATCGCCGGTAGCCAAACCCTCACCCTGACGATACGCGGCCTGGCGGTCGGTCAGCTCAGTGATGCCAATACCCGGGCGCTGGGGAAAAAGGAGTTGCTGGTGTCATTGCTCAACGGCTTGCTGTGGGCGCTGGTGGTTGGGTCCATTTGCACCTACTGGTTCGACAGCTGGCAACTTGCCGGGATTATCGCGTTTGCTATTGTGATCAATATGCTGGTCGCGGCACTGTCCGGAATCCTGATTCCCCTGCTGCTGAACAAGGCCGGCATCGACCCGGCATTGGCGGGCGCGGTCATTCTTACTACCGTTACCGATGTGGTGGGGTTTTTCGTCTTTCTCGGGCTGGCGACCCTTATTTTGCTCTGACAAGAGTGATATGCCGTTAGCCGCAGGCCCGGAGTTTTACCACAGATTAACCCGCTCCGCTGGTGCAAGATACATCGCGTCCGAGGCTTGAGTGGCGTACGTTTCGTGGTACGCATCCAGGTTTCTCAGGGTACCGTTGGCGCGGTATTCGGCCGGGGGATGGGGATCGGCCTGCAGCAGGTTCAGTACCACTTCTGGTCGGATTTTGCTGCGCCAGGTGATGGCAATGCGGGCGAGGAACCGCTCCATCTCAAGCTTGCTTGCACCCTGGCGCCTGAGCTGTTTTTGGTAGGCGCGCAGGGCGATTTCGGCACCGCTGAGGTCACCAATGATCTCGCCAATCTCAAGCTCGCCGTTGAGCTTGTATCCGGGCAATATTTCATAGGCATTTGCCTGCTCGATGAGTTTCCGGCGCAGAGAGTCGAAGCGTGCGGCATCGCTTTCAGTCCACCAGTTGGCAAGGTTGCCGTCAGCGTCAAAGCGACTGCCCTGGTCGTCGAAGCCATGACCTATTTCGTGGCCGATAACAAAACCGATGCCGCCGTAGTTGACTGCAAGGTCACCGTCAGCGGCGTAAAAGGGTTGCGTCAAAATTCCCGCCAGCAGCACAAAGGTATTGGTGCCCGGGTTATAGAAGGCATTCACTTCCTGGGGTGGCACCGCCCATTCACTGCGATCTACCGCACGACCCAGCTTGTCGATATTGCGCTGGTGTTCATAGGCTGCAATCCGCTTGTGGTTGCCTACCAGGTCCCGGTTATCGATGCGCAGGGTCGAGTAATCCTGCCACTGGTCCGGATAGCCGATTTGAAAAGACATTTTGTCGAGCTTTTGCAGGGCGCTGCGGCGGGTATCGGGACCCAGGCGACCTGACTCGCTGATCGCCAGTCTGTATTCTTCCTTGATGGCATCCACGATTCCCGCCACCCGGTTTTTGATGCTGTCGTCAAAATAGGCATCGACATAAAGCTTTCCCAGCAACATGCCCACGTTGTCATTGAGGTATGCCACCGCCAGTTGCCACTGCACGGGGCGGACATCGTAGAGGCCGCGCTGAATGTCGTAGGCGCTGGTCACCGCAGTGAAATCGTCACTCAGGAGCTCGGCATAATGCATGACCACCCGGGCGGCCAGGTATTGTCGCCAGCGACCCACACTGGTTTGGTCGAATACAGCTCGCAGTTGTTGCAGGTAATCGGGTTGCATCACATTGATTGCTTCGCTGGCGGCGATTCCCAGCGCAGCCAGTTGTGCGTCGGTAAAGAGTTCGGGAGTGCTCGCAACCAGCTGCGGGTGGGTGGTGATATTGTAGGTTCGCTCAACATCGCGGTTGTCCACATTGCTGTTCTGGATGCGGGCAAGCCGTGTTTCCAGGGCGATGACTTCAGTGGCCATGTCGTCGGCATCGGGGTAACCCGCCAGTGCCAGTAACTGGCTCATTGCCGAGTGCAAATACACCCGTTGTCGGACCGACCGGGTATCATTTTCCACATAGTAGTCGCGATCAATGCTCAGGCCCGCCTGGGAAATGTGAACGATGTTGCGGTTCGAGTCCTGGTAGTCAGCATCGACGAAGGCTACCCAGGGCACCGTGATGCCCTGGCGTTGCAAGCGGGCAAACATCAGCGCTATCTGCTGGTGGGAATCGAGTGTGCTGATTTTTCCGAGCTCGCCCTGAATCGGCCCGGATCCCAGGCGGTTGCGCTGTGCCAGCGCGTTGAAACTCTGGTACAGCGCGGCGACTTTCTCTTCCTCAGCACTGCGCTCTGCCGCATTCGGTAATGTCATGACCAGCTGTTTCATGCGATCGTGCACGCTATCCTGGATGATGACGAAATTGTTGATCCCGGCCCGGTCGGCGGGAATAACGGTCTGCGCCAACCAATCCCGGTTGATGTATTGGTAGAAATTCTCTGTGGCAGCGGGGCTTGTTACAGGTTTCTCGGCCGCCGCAGGTGCCGGCTTGAGGCCGCCGCAAGCCTGCAGGAACATCAAGCTGGCGATGACAAAGACGTATAATCGATGGTGTCTCATGGCCTTGTAAACCTCCTGTCCGGCGCCGCAGTGCCCGCTGAGTGGAAATGTTGAAAACGGCAGTTCTGAATGGCTATGATTGCCTGCAGTTCCGGCGCCACAGGCCCGAGCTTGCATGGGCGAGCGGGCATCGCTGCCTTGCTGGCGGACAGTCTACAGGTAAAAGAAACTGTCGTTGCGCAGCTTATGTTCGCCGTCCCAACGATAGGCCACCAGCTTCTCGCCCCGCCCCATGCTGTAGTCCACGCAGGCGACGTTGCCAGCCATGATCCTGGGAGTACCGGTTTGCCAGTAGTGCCCGACGAATACCGGCGGGCCGTCCTCGGGGTAACCAAGCAGTGCCCCGGGGTCGACCCGGGTGTCGGGTAAGCGCTTGATGACTTGGGGCGGACCCAGTGCGAAATGGCGGTAGTTGGCAGGCTCATTGAGCCACCAGCGCGTGCGCATGCGGTGGCGGGTAATGCCGTACGCATCCTGGTAGTGGTAACCCGGGGGAAGGTCGATCTCGTGACCCTTGAGCAGGGTTTCCAGTTGCTCGAAGGCCTGGGTTCCCGGTTTATGCCCGGCGACCAGCAGCTCGACGGGCGCTGAACCGTCGGCATTGAGCTGGGGTTTTAGCTGCTCCAGGAAAGCCTCGTGCCAGCAGGCATGAACCACCCGTATCTCTCCCAGGTCGAGGAACAGCGGCAGCGAAGCGAAGAAATCGATGGCCTGTTGCAACTGCTGTTCGCGCTGCAGCCGTTGGGGATCCAGATACTCATGGAGAAACGCAAGATGCTGGGTCAGGTTTCTGTTGCTGCGGGGGCGCAGCCAGTCAAAGCGGGAATCCTCGTAGTGAAATGCCCAGGCGTTGAATTCGTGGTTGCCCATCACGCAGCGCCCGCTGCCGGCGGCGACCATTGCCATCACGGTCTCAAGCACCATGTGGTTCTGGCTGCCGCGGTCGATCAGGTCGCCGACAAACAGGGCCTCGCGGGCAGGATGGCGGAACACCCCATGATCCAGGTGGTAACCGAGCTTTTTCAGCAGCGCGTGGAGCTGGTCACCATGACCATGGACATCTCCGATAATATCGTAACCTTCGGGCGGCATGGCTTGAGCGCTTTTACACCAGGCCATGTTTGGCAAGGGGCAGGCGACGTATTCGCTGCCCGGTGGCGCCAAAGATGGCATTGCATAATGCCGGTGCAACCGGTGGCGTTGGCGGCTCGCCCACCCCGGTGGGCGGGTGGTCAGAGTCGACCAGGTGGATATCCAGCGGCGGCGACTGGTGCATGCGCAGCACCGGATAGTCGTGGAAATTGCTCTGCTGTATGCGCCCGTTCAAGGTGGTGATCTCGCCATAAAGGGCCAGGCTCAGGCCAAATATGGTGCCCCCCTCCATCTGGGATTTAACCCGGTCGGGATTGACGACCTGACCGACATCGATCGCACTGCTTACCCGCTCGATTTTGATTTTACCTCCCTCGCCACGGGACACTTCGACGATAGTCGCAGCGTAGCTGAGGAAACTGCGGTGGGCGGCGATCCCCAGGGCATGCCCGGCGGGCAGGGTTTTCCCCCAGTCTGCCGCGGCCATGACGGTTTCGGTAACCTTGCGCAACCGTGCCGTATCGATGGGGAACTCACTGAGCGGCATGCCGTAATTACTGTAGCTGGCATCCTCACCCAGGTCGACCATGCGGTCCGGGCCGATCAGATCCAGCAGGTATTCGGCGGGGTCGCGCTCGGCTGCCAGGGCCAGTTCATGGGCAAAACAATTGATGCCGAAGGCGTGCTGGATGTTACACACCGAGCGCAGCCAGCCGATTCGCACCACGGGCTCCGGCTTTGCGCCTTCAACCCGGACATTACTGATCGCGAAGGGCATATCGACACAGCCCTGGCTCAGGTTGTTGATGTTGTCAGCACCCTTTTCAAAGGTGGTGCCAATCGAGGGGAAGTTCGAGCGGTGCAACCACGCCAGGGGCATCTTGTCTTGCCCCAGCCCGGCTTTGAGGTACTGGGCGCTAACCCCGTGGTAGTAGTCGTGGCGAATATCATCCGGCCGGCTCCAGCACAGCTTGACGGGTGCATTGACGGCGCGACTGACCCATGCGGCCTCGAGGATAAAATCGGGTTTCGATTTGCGGCCAAAACCGCCGCCGAGCAGGGTGACGTTGATAACCACATCGTCCTCGTCGAGACTGAAGAGCCTGGCCAGTTCGGTGCGGGCGCCCTGGGGGTTTTGGGTCGGTGCCCAGACTTCACAGGCATTGGCGCGAAAGCGCACGGTTGCCACCGGGGGCTCCATGGTGGCATGGGCCAGGTAGGGCACCACGTACTCGGCTTCAACGAGCTGTTCGGCATCGTTAAAACCCTTGTCGACGTCGCCCTGGTTGCGGGCTATCAGGCCCGGTTGCCGCGCGCCCGCCTCCAGGGTCTTGATATAGTGTTCGCTGTCGTCGGTGGTATGGGGGCCTGAGTTCCAGTTGACCTGGAGTGCCTCAACTGCCTTCAGCGCGGTCCAGGTGTTGGCCGCAACCACTGCGATGCCAGCCAGCGGGTGAAACCCGGGGGCACCAACAGGGCCGGGGATTTCCACGATATCGACAACGCCCTTCATGGCCCGCGCGGCGTCGGCGTTGTAGCTGTTGACGCTGCCACCAATGGCCGGGCAGCGCTTGACCGCGGCATACAGCATGCCCGGTAGTTGTACATCGATGCCAAAGCCGGCCCGGCCGGTGGTGATGTCTGCGCCATCGACAATCGGCATGGGCTTGCCAATGTAGCGAAACTGGTCCGGGCTTTTGAGCGAGGGCTTGAAGCCCCTGGGCAGCTTGACCTCCCGGGCCGCGACCGCCAGCTCGCCGTAACCGAGCTCCCGTCCAGTTGCCCGATGCACGATTTTGTGGAGGTCGCTGCTGCACTCCTCGACCGCTACCGACCATTGCCTGGCCGCGGCGGATTGCAGCAGGTAGCGGGCGCTGGCGCCGAATTCGCGCATCCGCTGGTAGTGGTTGCGAATGCTGCGGGAGCCGTCGGTATCCTGGTTGCCGTACTCCCTGTCGCCCACGGCCTGGGTTACCAACACCTGATCCCAATCGGCATCGAGCTCGTCGGCAAGGATTTGTGGCAGGCTGGAGCGCACCCCCTGACCCATCTCGGAGCGGGCGGCGGTGATCGTGACCTTGCCGTCAGGGTCGATGGCCACGAACAGGTTGGGGCGCACGCCGTCGCCATGGGCGAGCTTGGCGTCGGAAAGGCAAGCGCTCAACATCAGGCCGCTGGCGGTAATGCCGGTCAGGGCCAGGAATTCGCGACGCGTGGGTCGGTGTATTTTCATTCTGCCTGCTCTCCGGCGGCCCGGTGAATGGCGGCGCGAATCCGTGGATAGGTACCGCAGCGGCAGATATTGCCACTCATGGCGCCGTCGATATCGGCGTCAGTAGGGTTGGGGTTCGATGCCAGCAGGGCGGCGGCACTCATGATTTGTCCCGGCTGGCAGTAGCCACACTGGGGCACGCCCAACGTTTGCCAGCTGCGCTGCAACGGGTGATCGCCAGCGCCTGACAGGCCTTCGATTGTAGTGATCTTTTTGCCTTCGACAGCCGCAACGGGAATGACGCAGGAACGTGTTGCCCGACCGTCAACGTGAACGGTGCAGGCACCGCACAAGCCGGCCCCACATCCATATTTGGTGCCCGTTAACTTCAATATGTCGCGCAGGTACCAAAGCAGCGGCATATCGACGTCGGCATCGACGACAACGGTTTCGCCATTGATCTCTAATGTTAGTCCCATTGCAGTTGACCTGTTACAGCTCGCGCTTTGGGAAAACATAACATGGCGACGACTCGGCTTCTACCGGCAATGAACACCGGTAATGAACGGCGCCGGCGGCCGGCTGGCTTGCTGGCGCCGCTTGAAGCCGGTCAGCGCAAGCGGCACAATCACGACAGTAACCCAATCGAAGGAAATTGGCGATGGCTAAACAGATGGTAAATACGGTGTGCGGGCCGCTGGCGACGTCTGACCTGGGTGTCACGCTGATGCATGAGCACCTGGTCATTGGCTATCCCGGCTGGCAAGCGGACACCCTGCACCCCGGGCCGTCGCGGGAGGAAATGCTGGCGATATGTTACGACAAGATCCAGGCGATGCAGGACCGGGGTATCCAGTCGATGCTCGACCCCTGTCCCAACGACCTCGGCCGCGATGTTGAATTTGCGGCCGAGGTTTCGGCGCGCACCGGGTTCAACATCGTATGTGCCACCGGTCTGTACAAGGAGGACGAGGGCGGCCCCGCATACTGGCACTTTCGGCGCAGCCTGGGCACTGCGGTGGAGGCGATGGCCGAGCTGTTTATCCGGGAACTGACCGTGGGAATTGGCCACACGGGCATCAAGGCCGGCATCATCAAGGTTGCCACGGGCGTTGGCAAGATAAGCGAGTACGAGCAGCTGGTGTTGCAGGCAGCGGCGATAGCCGCG
>JAHEGP010000164.1 GCA_024645065.1 Cellvibrionales bacterium
TGGCTGAGTGGACCCGCGAGCAGCTCGCTAAAAATGTCGCCGTGGGTATTGTAATGTTACTCGATGATCGCCAGCTATTCGATCGTGCGCTGGAATCGGTTATCTCCCAGTTGCAGCAGTCGAAACATTGAGCGCGATCGCCGCATAGGTCAAAGGGAGCGACTCGACTGTGCGCTGTTCTTTGGCGTTGCGGGTGTTAGAATGCCGCCATGGGGCATTCCAGCGAGACAAGCCAGGCAACCCGGCCGATCATTCTTGAGGGCTGGTTAACTAGTGCCCGCCAAATCCCGAGCCCCAATTTTAGCCCGCGCCCGGCTACTGCGATCGATCTGTTGGTCATCCACAATATCAGCTTGCCTCCGGGCGAATTCGGCGGCGATTACGTTGACGCCTTGTTCTGCAACTGTCTCGACCCCGCACGCCACAGCTATTTTGCCGAGATCTGCCACCTGCAGGTATCCGCCCACCTGCTGGTTGACCGGGCCGGTGACATCACCCAGTATGTCAACTTCAATGACCGGGCCTGGCACGCGGGCCAATCCAGTTTTTGTGGCCGCGAGAACTGCAATGATTTCAGCATCGGAATCGAGCTTGAAGGATGTGATGAGCAAGCTTTTACCGAGTCCCAATATCACAGCCTCACAAGGGTGACGCGGCTTATCAGGGCTTCGTACCCGGCAATAACCGCTGACCGGATTGTCGGCCACAGTGATATTTCGCCAGGCCGAAAAACGGACCCTGGCCCATTCTTCGACTGGCCGCGCTATCTCCTGGCGATCGAGTCCCGGGACCTATGATATGTATTTCATTGCAATCCTGGTTGCCTACGTCCTCGAGCGTCATCGTGGTATTTTCCCAAATATACAGCGTGATCAGTGGTTCTTCCGTCTGCGGGATTTTTGTAAGCCCTGGATGACTCGCCTGGGAATTCCCGCTCTATGGCAAGCACTCTTGATCATTGCCGTTCCCTGCGTGCTACTGGTTCAGGTAGAGGATAGCATTGACGGCATGGCGTTCGGCCTGCCGACCCTGGTGCTCCTGGTCACGGTACTGGTTTACAGTTTGGGGCGAGGTGATATCGAGGCCCAGCTGGAGCATTATCTTGACCACTGGCGCAGCGGCGATCTGCAAAGCGCGTGGCACGTTGCCCAGGGGTTTTCGCCCACCAGCAAGGTCGTCGATGCTGCTACCGCCGAGCAATTACAACACTATGCCGGCGAGGCACTGCTTTATCGGATTTTTGAGCGTTGGTTCTGCGTCGTTTTCTGGTTTGCTTTGATCGGGGCCTGGGCGGCGCTGGCTTATCGGCTGGCGCGTCTATATGGTAAACCAGCTGACCCGGACACTCAGTCCGGGCAATTAGCGCCCCTGGTCGCAGCAATGGAGTGGTTGCCGGCACGGCTGCTGGCGTTGAGCTTTGCCCTGGCAGGAAATTTTTCTACCACCCTGGCCTGTTGGCGCGAGCAGGTATCGCAGGGTGCTGGCAGCACCCGGGTCCTGCACAATTGCGCGCTGGCGGCATTAGTCGGTGACACGGCGTCGCAGGAGGGTGCCAACGATACCGGCGTTGAGGCCCCAGCTGGCGGCATGTTGCAGGCGGGGTCGCAAATCAAGGGTCTACAATCGCTATTGCAACGCACTGCAGTCGCGTGGTTGCTGTTGATGGCGCTCGGGGTGCTGCTTGTTGACTAGGGCAACTCCGACCGATGCGGAGGCAAACATGCGTATTGGCATTGACCTTGGCGGCAGTAAAATCGAAGCGATCGCCCTTGCGGATGACGGCGCCGTTAGGTGGCGGCAGCGGGCCGCTACCCCCCGTGGTGATTACCAGGGAACCATAGACACTACCGCCGACCTCGTCAATCGACTCGAGACCGAGCTGGCTGAGCGAGGTCGTGTCGGCATTGGCACCCCGGGGAGTGTGTCCCGGGTAACCGGGCGCATGAAGAACTGTAACTCGACAGCATTGAATGGCCGCTTTCTCAAGTCCGATCTGGAGCAGGCGCTGGATCGTGAGATTCGTATAGCGAACGATGCGGACTGTTTCACCTTGTCTGAGTCCATTGATGGCGCGGCTTGTCATGCCAGCTCTGTATTGGGAGTGATTCTGGGCACCGGAGTAGGCGGTGGACTTGCATTTTCCCAATGCCTGCTCTCAGGCCCCAATGGCATCAGTGGTGAGTGGGGCCACAACCCCATGCCTTTTTGCCGGGAATCCCGCCATGAACCCAGGTTATGTTATTGCGGTCGCAGTGATTGTATCGAAACCTGGCTCTGCGGCCCGGCCTTTGAACGCAGCTATTTCGAGCGCAGCGGCAGGCGCCTGGCCGCGGCACTGATTGCACAACGCGTGGCTGCCGGTGAGTCGACGGCCCTCGAAGTCTATCGTGATTACGTCGACATGTTGGCCAGAGCCCTGGCCACCGTCATCAATATTGTCGATCCCTTCGTGGTGGTGCTGGGGGGAGGGATGTCGAATATCGTGCCGTTAGTCGCCGATGTCACCGGGTGTTGGGACCAATACGTGTTTTCTGACCGGGTGGATACCCGCTTGCTAAAGGCCCAACACGGCGACTCGAGTGGGGTACGGGGAGCGGCCTGGCTGTGGCCAATTGCCGACCACTGATAGCCCGCGCCGCCGATTGATCGATGACGACCCCGCAGCACGGCCCGGGCTGGCCTGCTCCTGGCGAGGTGCAGGAGTTAGCCGGCTCAGGACTTCTCGGTGGTATGGCCTTCACTCTGTTGCCATAAAACTTCCTTGCCACCATCGCGCCTGACCAGCGACCGCGCCATGACAAAGAGCAGGTCAGATAGGCGGTTCAGGTATCGGTTACCGCATTCGTTGACCCGCGATTCCTGCATCAGGGCGACCATGTCGCGCTCGGCACGGCGGCAAACCGCGCGGGCCAGGTGACAACAGGAACCGGCCTTGTTCCCGCCGGGCAAGATAAAATTTTTCAGCGGCGGCAGGTCGGCATTAATGGCATCCAGACACTGCTCCAACCATTCGACACGGGCGCCCGTCAGCATCGTATAGCCGGGAATCGAAAGTTCGCCACCGAGATCAAAAAGATCGTGCTGGATAGCGCTCAACTGCTCGTCGAATGGATCGCTGTCCGGGATTTCGCAGCGCAGCATTCCAAGCAGGCAGTTGAGTTCATCAATCGCGCCGATCACTGTCATGCGCTGGGCATTTTTGGCGATACGCGAACCGTCGCCCAGTCCAGTGGTGCCGTCGTCGCCGGTCCGAGTGTATATCTTGCTGAGTCTGTTACCCATTAGCTGGTATCCTGCTTCTCATGGTTCTGCGGCGTTGGTGCGGTGCGCTCAAGGGGAGGGTGCGCCTCAAGGACACATTGTAACGCGCCGCGATCCGGATTCCACACCCAAACCGTTTCGTGAAACGGCTTCCACCTTTTCTCGCTTGAGCCTACCAGGACCAGTCGGCACGAATGCCGACAAAGCCCGCCCGGCTCTGGCCGTCAAAGCCAAAGATTTCCTGGTAGTCCTCATCCAGCAGATTTTCACCGCGGGCATAAACCTCGAGATTGTCGAGTATGCGGTAGGAGACCATGGCGCCCACCAGGGTGTAGGCATCCAGCGTCACCCGCTCGTTAAATGTCGGTGGGCCAAAGAAAATGTCCGCCTGTTCGCCGTTGTAGTCGACGTTGACATTCAACTTGCCCCGTTGATTGAGAAACAGGTAGTTGAGGTTGCCGCTGGCGATGTTGCGAGGCCTGCGAATCTCCTGGTCCGCGTTGCCGTCGACCTCGGGCCCGTAAGCATCGAGGTAGGTGTACGCCAGGTAGAGAGATAGGTCTTCGGTCAATGTGAACCAGGCCGCCCATTCGATACCCTCCCGTTTGCTGGTGCCATCCAGATTGACAGCGGTGGTGGCACCCATTTCGCCAAGGGATGGGTCGAAGAAAAAGCCGTCGACCTCATCCTCCAGGCGTTCGTTAAAGTAGGTGACTTCCATCCGCAGGAAGTCGTCGCGGGTTCTCAAGGTGCTGCCCACCTCCCAGCTGCGGGACTTTTCCGGTTTCAGGTTGGGATTGCCGACAAACGCAGGCCCTCCCACCTCATAGTAGCCATAGCGTTCAACGAAGGTGGGGTTCCTGACGCCGGTGCCGTAGGAGGCTCGAATTTGCCAACCCTGTTGCTGCAGTTGATCGTAGAGAATGCCGGCTCGATAGGTGCTGGCATCTTCGAAGTCCTCGTTGTCGTCGTGGCGAGCGCTGAGCGAGAGTCTCCAGGGACGATTCCAGGCGTGAACGTATTCCCCTACCAGTGCTCGATTGGTTTGCGACAGGTCGCGGTTGGGATCACCAAAGCTGGTATCGGTGGCAGATTGCTTGAACGTTTCCCTGGTTTGCTCAACGACCACGGTCAGCCTGTTGTTATCGTCTGGCCCCGGCAACCAGGTGGACTGCCAATAGCTGCGTGTTTTGGTGCCCTCGGTGCCGGTGTCGAGCAACCCGTCGCTGATGTTGTCGCTGACGGATTTGTTATAGCTGATACCCAGAGTGTTGATCCAGCTTTGCTCAAAAGAGGCAAGGCTTGCGCTCAATCCGGCGTAGTCGAAGGTTCCTTCGGTTTTTTTGTCCGCATCCTCTGGCAGGCCAGTGATGAAGTTGGTGCCGTCGAAGTCCCGGTCCGCTTCGGTGCGACGGTAAGAGGCTTTCAGCTCAGAGTTCTCGGTGAATTTGTAGCCGGCTCCGACATTGAGTGTCTTGTTGTTATAGCCGTCTTTTTCGTCGCCCTCAGACGCAATATTTTCGCCATCGCTGGCGGCGTAGTTGGCGCTGATTCGGTAGCTAAACTTTTCTCCCGTGCCACCGAGGCTGAGCCCGCCAGTGTAAGTGTCAAACGTTCCGCCCTCTAGATAACCGCTCACCGCGAAGGGCTGGTCGGATTGGGTGGTCGTAATACTAATGACACCGGCAACTGCGCCGCTGCCCCACAGTGAACTCTGCGGCCCCCTGAGAACTTCAAGCTGCTCGATGTCTTGGGCCAGTATATTGGCGAAGTTGAATTCGCTGCCAATGCCGACATCATTGGCTTCCACCCCATCAATCAACACCAGTACATGGTTGGCTTCCGCACCGCGAATGCGGGCCTGGGTAAAACTGCCAAATCCGCCGGCGCGATTGATGGCGACTCCCGGTGAGCTGCGCAGGATGTCCGAAACCACCAACGGCTTGCGGTTTTCGATATCCGCGTCGGTGAATACCGCTACCGATCCGGTAACGTCCTGCAACGGCATTGGGTTGCGCGATGCGGTGACCACCATGACCTCGGGGTCCGGGGCTCTGCCTGCGGCGTGCACGGCAGCGGCCAGTATTGGGCCGCTGACGGTGAAAATGAGACAGGAATACATCGGCGTTCGGCGCATTTGCATGCTTGCTCTCCCTCGGTACTCCGCCCGAGTACCGTTATGGCTTGAATTCTGTGGAGAGAGTGAGAGGCTAAATGCTGCGCCAACTCGACCGCCCGCCGCAGTCTTGTAGAACGCATGGAGTCGGTCTCCGGACTCGTGAGTGACAGACGACGTGTTGTCTATCCGGGCAGTCGCCTTCCCATATCGTTATCTCGATACAGTGGCTTTGAGACGTGCCCTGACTCACCTACCGTTGCGGGGGCAGCGTCGGGATTGCCTGGTGGCGCACCGACTTCCCTTGGCACTGTTACTGACCAGCCTATGGTCGGCGTGCGGTAACA
The DNA here is from genome assembly GCA_024645065.1 of Cellvibrionales bacterium. GTDB lineage: Bacteria > Pseudomonadota > Gammaproteobacteria > Pseudomonadales > JAHEGP01 > JAHEGP01. Next base: position 5,725 of record JAHEGP010000164.1, read on the forward strand.
GATGCCTTCGATCGCTGTTAAAAGCGAGAACCTCATGCAAGGTCGCGGATACTAGAGAATTAGCCCAGCCTTGGCAAGGTCTATCGCCAGCTTTGTGGTAGCGGCCCTTTAATCGCGACCGGCTCCGGGTGCTGGCGATTGGCGTGCGCGGAGCCGGGCAATCAGTTGCTGGTTTAGCGGGGCGTCCACCTCCTGCCTGGCAGCGCAGCGCAGCAGGAAGCCATTAATGTAGTCCAGCTCCGTGTCCCGGCCCCTGCGGACATCCTGCAGCATCGAGGAAACGTTGGCGCTGGTCAATTGGCAGATACGATGAACGTTGTCTTCGATGGATTTGGGATCCAGTGCAATACCCTCGGCGCTGGCGATCCCGGCAATCTCCGCACACAGTGGCGCTATCAGACTTTTGGGTTCTGTCAGGGTAAGCAAGCCGCCATTGCTGATATCGTAAAGCGCGGTCAGCGGGTTGATCACTGCGTTGACCGCCAGCTTTTGCCACTGGGCCAGCCTGATATCGGCACAGGGCGCCAGAGTCAGTCCGGACACCTCCAGGCGCTGGCACAGTTCGCGACTCAAGGCCATGGCTGGATCTTCAGGAAACAGCCCAATCTGGGTCGTACCAACCCCGGCTCTCTGCACGGTGAAGGGAGCAACCAGGTGGGCACCGTCGGTACTCACACCGCAGAATAGTTTTAGCCCGGGTCTGACGAGCAACAACTCCTCGGCGACACCCATACCATTTTGCAGCAGCAGCACGGTCGCATCGGGCGCCAGCAAATCGACGACACCGGCGAAAGCCGCAGCCGTCTGCTGGGCTTTGCAGCATATTATCAGTTGCGCAATGGGCGGGAACGACCGGGCCTGTGCAAGTTGCACCGCCGTTGCGGCGGTGCAGGGCTGTAATTTGGGCCTGCCGTTCACCATCAATGCCACCCCGCCGACCCGGGTGAATTGCTCCAGCTGTTCACCGTTGCGCAGCAGCGGGGTCATAGCCAATCCGCTCGCACGGCAATGGTAGATCCACAGGCAGCCAAGGGCGCCTGCGCCGATGATATGCCAGGATTTTGACTGCGATTTAACTTTCATCTACCGTAGCTGAGTTGGCGGTTATCGGCATAATTCATCGGCCGCAAAAAGAGCCGCAATCCCGGGATAGCAAGCGGAAAACTATTATGCCAAGTTTTGATGTGGTTTCGGAAGTTGATATGCACCAACTGACCAACGCGGTTGATCAGTCGGCGCGGTTAGTTAACAATCGTTTCGATTTCAAGGGGGTCGATGCCGGCTTCGAACTCAACGACCGGCTTATCGGTCTGCACGCCGAGGCGGATTTCCAATTGCAGCAAATGATCGATATGCTCAGGTCCAGTCTGGTCAAATGCAAGATAGACCCACTGGCGATGCAAGTTGGCGACAGCCAGCAGTCCGGCAAGCTGGTCAGGCAGTCAGTCACGATGCAGCACGGCCTGGATAAGGAGCTGGCCAGGAAAATCGTCAAGCTTGCCAGGGACAGCAAGCTGAAGTTACAGGCCGTCATCCAGGATGACCAGGTCCGTATCACCGGCAAAAAGCGCGATGACCTGCAGCGACTGATGGCCAGCCTGCGGCAACTGGACCTGGGGCAGCCGCTGCAATTCGTGAATTTTCGCGACTAGT
>JAHEGP010000011.1 GCA_024645065.1 Cellvibrionales bacterium
TACTATTATCAAGCTGACCAATATGGCGGAAGCCGAGTACAGGAGCTTGCAGCAGGGCGCCAGGGTGCTGGAGGAGGATTACCGGGGACCCAAGGTAATGATCCTGGCAGACGGGCGCATAATGAAGTTATTTCGGCCGCGCAAGACCTGGACCAGCGCCCGATTGTTTCCCCGCAGTTTGCGCTTTGCGAAAAATGCCCGGACGCTGCAGCAACTCGCCATCCCAACCGTTAGCGATGTGATGTGCTTCAGGCTCGAGTCAGAACGACTTACGGGTGTGCTGTACCAACCACTACCCGGCCAGACGCTGCGACAGTTGGGCGTAGCGGGCCTCACCACGCCTGCAGACTACAGCCAAACCGGTGAATTGATCGCGGATCTGCATCGGGCAGGTATCTTGTTTCGCTCGATTCACCTGGGCAATGTGGTCAAGGCGCCAGACGGTAAACTCGGCCTGATCGACATGGCTGACCTGTCACGCCAGCCCTGGCCGCTACTCAAACAACAGCGGCAACGCAATTTTCGCCACCTGTTTCGACCCGACGAAGACCACGACTACCTGACGCTGGACGACAAGAGAGCTCTACTTGACAGTTATCTCGACCGATGCCCGCCCGCATTGGCAAACGATACCGGCTTTCGCCTCGAGCTGGAGAGGTTGGCAAGGCTAACCCAAAGCTGATACCCCGATTTATCCCGCCAATGGCATAATCGTGAAACCGTTTCGGGTGATGTCAAAGCCCTCCGCCAGGCGCCTTCTGTCACCGTGAACCAGATCGGCACTCGCGCGATGGTCCCAGAGTTTCTTCCACTCCAGAAAATGCAGGTAGGGGAAATGCCTGGTGCTGGATTTATCGCAGCTGAGCTTGCCATCGCGCCAAAACCAGCGCTCGGGAAAATTGTAACTGCCATCCTCCCAGGCGACCCGGCCAAAGCTGGTGCTGTAGGCTTCGGTAAAGGACGCCGAACGCATGTAGGGATTGCGGTAGTACACCATGCGCCGCAACCAGTGCGGCCAGTCCTTGTGCCTCATAAACAGTTCGCCAAAGCTTTTTTCGTCGAATGCCGTATGGTCTGGCAACTCAAACACAGCACGCCAGCTCGGTTCCTGCATGAAAGCCTCGCGGGCGAACGCGGTATTGGCCAACAGGGTGAAATGGCCACTCACCCGGCGCTTGTGAAAGGAAATCAGGCTGTGGTTTAGCATTTGGGGCGTTATGAACCCCCTGACATCGCCGTAGACAATATCGATATCACCAAAGGCCCAGTAGTCGTAGTCGACAATTTCAGCGGCGTGGATGTAACCGTAGGCCGGCTTGATATCGCAGAGCTTGTAGGGGCTGGCAGGCCTGAAATCTATCCCCAGGACATCCCTGACCCGCTGCTGGTAGTCGCTAAAAGAATATTGGATGAAGCTCGCGTTGGAGGGAGCGTGTGGCGGTTCGCCACAGTCGGTGTAAAACCGCCAGTCGATCGTCGGATTCCAGCGCATCGACTCGAGGTAAAAATCCATCCAGAAAGGCCAGCGGCCGAAGTATGGGATCAACACGACGATGCGGGGTGCGTTCATGAGGGGGAAGCCCCACCGCCATCTGGATTGGCGCAGGGTCCAGCGATTACTCCACTGCGTTTGCCAGGTCTGCTATTTTCCAGCCGGCTTGCAACAAAAGGAAAGCCCCAGAATGTCGCGGCACCAGCCTGCAGAGAGAACAGCTGGTGCAAGCGCTGCTGCATCAGCTCGGCCATATTGTTGCGCGAAGCGCCGTCGAGGCGATAGAGACGCCGCATGCAGTCAGCCAGTGCCGCCGTATCACCCAGCGGGAACAACAGCCCACTATCCGCCACCACTTCACTCGCACCACCGCAATCACTTGCCGCGATGGGCACTGCGGCGGCCATCGCCTCCAGCAGCACCATGCCAAAGGGTTCATGATCCGAACTCAGGAGAAAAGCATCGAAAGCCCTGAATAATCGCGACGCCTCGGGTATCGGGCCGGTAAGTCGTACCCGCTGCTGCAGGCCCAGGGCTTCGATCTGCTGCTGCAGTTGCTGTTCAAGCCTGCCCTTGCCAATAATCATCAGTTGCGCCTTGTCCAGCTCCGCCGCCACCGTCGCAAAGGCTGCTATCAGGGTTTTTTGGTCCTTGTCGGGGTGCAGCCGGCCAACGTTACTGAAAACAAAACTGTCATGGGCTATCCCGAGTTGCTCCCGGGCCTGCTGTCGCGACAGCAAGGCGTTCTGCAAGGCATCGACATCAACCCGGTTATAGAGCGTCTGGATGCTCGAGTGCGGCCACTTTGGCAAGCTTTTGCGAACATCATCACGCACCGCATCGGATACCGCGAGCAGGGTCAGGCCATCGCGCCGCCGGTTCACGTACCAGCGGCGGGTGAATCTCTGGTAGTCACCGAAAGCATGATGCACCCCGACCACGAAAAGGCCCGGCACATGGCTCGCGACGAAAACCGGCTTGTAACGATGGGCGATGGCAAAGTGTATATCGCGCTGCCCGCAAATTTCGGTTACCGCAGCGATAGCCAAGCGCTTCAAGCCACGGATCTGGCGCGAGCTGAGCTCAAGAAAAATCACCTCATCGCCACCGTTGGCTTGCGCCACCTCCGCATCCGCCGGGCCCGTCAGGTAGACCGTGGCTATACCGATACTGGTACCGCTAAACAGACTGACCGTTTGCCGGGCGACGTCCAGAAACGGCTGGCCGTAGCCGTGGCAAAGCTGCATCACTGTAGTAGAGCCCGCAGTAGAGCCCGCGGGTCGACGATTTAATGAGAAAGTCTGTGCCATGAATTCAGCTCAAAGGTAACTTGGGGTCGACGCCAAAATCTCGACGATAGAGCTTACCAGCCCGCGCACAAACCTGCGACCATAGCCGCTGGTCGGCGAGGGCCTGGCGCAGTGGCAGGCGGGTATAGTGACGCACGAATCGCAGTACGTCACGATAGCTGAGACCAATATCAACGGCGGAAAAATAGAGTGCGCCCAGGTCCTTGACCTGCCAGCGTCGAGGCAGGCGATCACGGATCTGGGCCCGGTGCAGGTCGATCAGGTAGAGCCGGGGCATGGATGCAAGATCCCAGCTCAGCGGCATCAGGAAATGGCAGAGATAAAAATCACGGTGGTTCATCCCCTCCCCATGCATGGTCGCAGCAACCCGCGCCACGGACTCGATTAACAATCGTTTTTCACGATAGCCTGGCCTGGACATGGACCAGTTGGCACAGTAATCCTCGAGGCTGACCACCCTTTGCAACTCTTCGGTAACCAAAAAGGACAATTGCCGCGCCGGGTTCAAACCGCGCTTGCCGTAAGCAACGCAGGTCATGGTATCGACGCCGTGCTGATGTAAAAATCCGATGGCGCGCCACTCGTTCTCGGCACCCAGAACCGGCAGGCGCAGCTGGAAAAGGTTCTTGATGATTTCGCCCCATCCCACGCCGCGGTGAAGCTTGAGAAAGTAGGGCTTACCCTCGAAGATGAAACGCTGGGTTGTGCGCCCCTCCTTGTCGCGGAAAACCTCGCCGCTGACCTGTTGCACAGCCGCGAACGGGTCCGCCCAGGCGCGCCGAAAATCCTCCCTGAGAAACAAGCTCATGTTTTTGCCGCCAGGGTTTCGATCAAGGCTGCGGCTCTTTCGCTCATGCTGAAGATGTCAGCACCCGCGGCAAACCGCCGCCCGCGCCCAAACCAGTCCTGTTGCGGGCCAAACAAGAGCCGGGACAATGCAGCGTTGAGGGCTTGCTGCTCGAACGGAGAGGGCAACACCACACCCATCCCATGGTCTTCAACGTAGTGGGCATAGCCGCAGACATCGGTGGTAATGACCGGCAAGCCCGCTACCATGGCCTCAAGTAAAACGGTGCCCGTGTTTTCCCTGCGCGCGGGATGTATCAGCACATCTGCGCCCCACAGAAACGCCGGGATATCGTCGCGCCCCTGCAGAAAACGGACCTGGTCCGCAATACCCGTGGCGCGCGACAACTGCTCGAAAGGAGCGCTATTATCCTGACCCACCACGAATAAAACGCTGCGTTCGCGCTGTTCAGCTGGCAACGCGGCCAATGCAGTGATGGCGCGATCGAGACCCTTGGTGCGAAATCCTGACCCCACCAGCAACACCAGCTTTTGCCCGGCTGACAATTGCCACTGTTGGCGAAACTGGCGTCGCTGTTCGGGGTAGTCCGGCGGTATCACACGGTCTCGACGTATTCCCGGCGGCAGCAGGTGGAAATGGCTTTCGGGCGTTTGATAGTAATGCCGGAACACGCCGATTTCCCTGGCCGAAATCATCAGGATCCGGGTAGCGCCGGTGAATACCGCGGCTTCATAGGCACTGTACAGCCTGAACCGTGGAGTTAGTCGCGCCAGAAAACTGCGCTCCTCGGTCAATTTGGCGAGGTAACAGGTGTCCGCCGCGTAGTAAATATCGAGTCCCGGCATCTTGTTAAAGCCGACCACGGCATCGTAATCGGTCTGCGCCAGCGCCACTGCCAGGGCCTCGGCAAATGCCTGGTCGCGACGGTGGTTGCTGTATGCCTTCGCCGGCAGTAACACCACCTCCAGTCCCGCTGCGGCCGGCCCCTGCCACTCCCGGCAATACACCGTGACCTGGTGGCCACGGGCAAGGCAGGCAGCGGCAATCGCCAGCATGTCTTTTTGCAGGCCGCCGTAGGGAAACACTTTAAACAGCGCGAAAGCCAGGCGCATCAGCTGGCCCCGTCGCTGGCCAGCACGGCATCGAGTCGGTCACCAACCCGGGTCGGCGCCAAATGCAGCAGGCAGTTGAGATGTCCCAGGGGGCACTCGCGCTCAAAGCAGGGACGACAGGAGAGATCGAGGGCGACCACCTCCACCCGCTGTGCCAGGGGGGGGGTAAAATCCGGGCTGGTAGACCCGTACACGGCGACCAGGGGACAGGCTACTGCCGCTGCAATGTGCATCAACCCGGAGTCGTTGGAAACCGCCCCCCGGCACAGGGCGAGCAGGTCGACTGCATCTACCAGGGAAGTAGCGCCACTGGCGTCGCAATAGTATTCGCGGGATTCCGGGGTCAGGCCATCGGCGATGGCCGTTGCAGTGGCTCTATCCTTGGCAGAGCCCAGCGCCACAACCTGCCAGCCACGATTGATGTAGGTTTCGGCGAGGGCCGCATAGTGCGGCGCAGGCCACTGCTTGGCCGGGCCAAACTCTGCCCCGGGACACAGGCCCAGCAATGGCCGCCCGGAATCCAGCCCCAAAATCGACACCAGCCGCTGTTGGTTGACCGCATCGATCTCCAGCCTGGGCCAGGGCAATTGCTGCGGCAGACTCGCACCGGGTGGAAACGCCAACGCCGCAAAACGCTCAACCATCAGTGGATAGCGCTCTGGATCGAGTCGACGGATATCATTGAGTAAACCGTAGCGCATCTCGCCACGCCAACCGGTACGCAGTTCGATGCCAGCGAACCAGGGCACCAGGGCAGATTTCAGGGAATTGGGGAGCACGATAGATTGTTGGTAGCCTTCGGCGCGCAACTGTCGACCGAGTTGACGCCGGGCGCCTAACTGCAAGCTACCGTGCCCCACCGGCATGTGCACACTGCGCCTGACCTCGGGCATGCGCTCAAGCACCGGTGCGGCCCAGCCCGGCGCCAACACATCAAGCTGCAAATTCGGGTGCTGCGCCGCCAGCACCTTGAACAGCGTTTGCGCCATGACCATGTCACCAACCCAGGAGGGGCCGACGATGAGCACTTTATGGCTGTTATTCGCTGCGTGCATGACTTTACCGGATCTCGGTGGCTGGCGGACCAGTTGATGCGGTCAGGCTGCTGTCGCCAATGGTATCGACCCGGGAACCGGGAACGGTGTGCCTCACGACGTCACTGCCCGCGCTGTCAGGCGACCGGAGCCAGCCAGTCAAGGCGCTCCTGATTGTGCCCCCGCACCGAGTCAAAAAATGCTTTCTGCAATTGCTCGGTAATCGGGCCGCGACTGCCACTGCCAATGGACCGGGCATCGAGCTCCCGTATCGGCAGAACCTCTGCGGCAGTTCCGGTAAAAAAGGCTTCATCGGCGATGTAGACCTCATCCCGGGTGATCCGCTTTTCGACCACCCGATAGCCAAGGCTCGCAGCCAGCTTGATGACCGCATCACGGGTAATTCCGTCGAGACAGGAGGTCAGCTCCGGGGTATAGAGCACGTCGTCGCGAACCATGAAAAAGTTCTCACCGCTGCCCTCGGCCACATACCCCTCCGGGTCCAGCAACAGCGCCTCCTCAGCGCCCCCGTTCAATGCTTCACGCAGGGCCAGGATCGAGTTGATATAATTGCCGTTGGCTTTGGCCTTGGTCATCGTGATGTTGACATGGTGGCGCGTATAGCTGGAAGTTCGCACCACTATGCCCCGGTTCATGGCATCGGGGTCCATGTAGGAGGGCCAATCCCAGGAAGCAATCATGCAATGGGTTCTGAGGCCGTCCGCCCGCAAGCCCATGCCCTCGGAGCCAAGAAAACACATGGGCCTGATGTAAGCCTCGTGCAGGTCGTTATCGCGGATAACAGCCTTTTGCGCAGCCATCAGCTCTTCCCTGTTCCAGGGCATATCCATGCCGAGGATCTTGGCCGAGCGAAACAGTCGCTCGGTATGTTCCCGCAAGCGGAAAATACAGGTGCCCAGTTGGTCGGCGTGATAAGCCCTGACACCCTCAAACACCCCCAGGCCATAGTGCAATGTATGGGTCAACAAATGTACCTTGGCATCGCGCCAGGGAACCATTTCCCCGTCCAACCAGATAACCCCATCGCGATCAGCGAAAGACATTTTGCAAACTCCTGTATCCCATCATTCATGCCACCCTGGGGAAAAAAGCGCAGCCATTGTTGATCCCCACCCTGGTATCCCCATTGCGATTCAGCCTGGCTCCTCCATCATGCGACGCCACACGCTCTTCACCAGCTCTCGCTGTGCAATAAACATCTCGACATCGACCCGACCCTGTTGCTGCTGGAGCGCCAGTCGGTGGGCTTGTGCCCGGTAACTCTTGTAGGCTTCGATCAAACCCTGACACTCGCTTTCCCCCAGCAGTCCCGCCTGCTGCAATGACTCGAGTATGCGGATGTTATCGGTCCAGCGGCTCAGCGCGGGGTGTTCGTTAGCCCAAGCCAAAACCGCGAATTGAACCATAAATTCGATATCAACGATACCTCCGCTACCATGTTTGAGATCGAAATAGGGTTCGGGGCCGGCCTCCGCAGCAGCGGGCAACAAGTGGTCCCGCATCTTCTGGCGCATCTCCCGAACAGCCTCCCTGAGCTCGGCCCGGTCACGGGGTATTGCCAGTATTTCGCGGCGCAGCTGGTCGTAGGCCTCACCGACCGTCGGGCTGCCGGCCACCACCCGCGCCCGAACCAATGCCTGGTGCTCCCAGGTCCAGGCCTGCTGCCGCTGGTATTGCTCGAACGCCTGTAGCGAAGTCACCAGCAGGCCGGCATCACCGGAGGGCCGCAATCGCATATCGACTTCATACAGCGGCCCAAGGGTGGTTGCCGCAGTCAGGATATGAATAATCCGCTGGCCCAGGCGATTGAAAAACAACTCGCCAGAGATGGGCTTGGGGCCGTCAGTAGCCTGGCTCGAATCGACATCGTGGACGAACACCAGATCGAGATCGGAGGCATACCCCAATTCGATTCCGCCCAATTTGCCATAACCGACAACGATAAAATGCTGATCACAGATGCTGCCATCACTGCGTACTGGCTGTCCGTGGCGTACCAGCAGATTGCGCCAGGCCAATTCCAGTACATGCTCAAGAATCACTTCGGCAATGAGCGTCAGGTAGTCACTCACTTTCATCAGGGGAAGCCGCCCGGTCACTTCGGACGCTGCAATGCGCAACACATGAGCGAGTCGGAAATAGCGCAGCGCCTGCATATGACCCTCGAGGTCACTCCATTCCAGGCGCAACAGCTGTTCCTGCAATTCATTGCGCACCAGGTCCTTGTCGGGCACCCGGTACAGCCTGGAGACATTGTGCAACTCATCCAGCAACACCGGGTGTCGGGCCAGCTGGCTGGCAATCCAGGGGCTGGCACAACACAGCAGGTTGAGCTGCTCCCGCACCTCGGCGTTTTCCATCAGCAACACCAGGTAGCTGGTACGCCGCAGAACCGACTCCAGCAGCGGCAACAGTCGTTCGAACAAAACATCGGGCTGGGGTGTCAGGGCGCTTTCAGCCAGCATCAACGGCATATAGGCATCGAGCCGCTCGCGCCCGACATTTTGCATCAGTCGCACCTTGTTGCTGTCACGCAGGGCGCACAGCTGTGACCAGACCTGCTGCGCCTCGCTGTAACCCTGCTGCTGCAACCACTCCAGGGCGTGGGGCTCACTGCATTTGCCCAACCACAGGTCGAGCCATTCGCCACCATCTGCATCGATGCGAGCAGGTGTCCCCTCTGGCTCGATCAGGGCTTCAAAATGGGTCTCGACACGCTCGCGGTGGGCGCCCAGCGCCCGCCGGAAGCTCTCCCAGCTCTCATAGCCCATGATATGGGCCACCCGTTGTTGGTCCAGCGAACCCTGCGGCAAGGCCTGGGTTTGCCGGTCGTTCAGGCCCTGGATAGCGTGCTCCGTGTTGCGCAAAAAAATGTACGCATCCACCAACTCGGCTACCGCCGTCTCGGGCATATACTGGTGTTCGGCGAGGTAATGGAGCACCTTGAGCAGAGAGCGCTCCTGCAGACCCTGCTCCCGCCCCCCGCGAATAAGCTGGAAAACCTGGCCAATAAACTCTATCTCACGGATGCCGCCGGCGCCGAGCTTGATGTCATCCTGCTTGCCGACTCGCTGTACCTCACGCTTGATCAGTTCCTTCATATCACGCAGTGATTCGATGGCGCTGAAGTCACTGTAGCGGCGGTAGACGAAGGGCCGCAGGATATCGATCAGCTGCGCACCCCTTGCAAAGTCCCCGGCGACTACCCTGGCCTTGATCAAAGCATAGCGTTCCCAATCGCGGCCCTGGGTGTGGTAGTACTCTTCCATGGCGCCAAAGCTGAGCGCCAAGGCGCCACTCTCACCATAGGGGCGCAGCCGCATATCGACGCGAAACACGAAGCCGTCTCCTGTCTCGGCGTCCAGCAGGCGAATCAAGCGCTGCCCAAGACGCACGAAAAAGTCGTGATTGCCAAGGGTTCTGCGACCCCCGCGGGTTTCACCGCTAGCGCCAAAGGTAAAGATCAGGTCGATGTCCGAGGACAGGTTGAGCTCGTGTGCTCCCAGCTTGCCCATGCCCAAAACCACCAGCTTGCAGGGCTTGCCGGAGCCGTCGGTGGGAGTGCCGATATCCTCGCACATGTCGCGGTAGAGCCAGTCGAGTGCGCCATCGATCGCTGCGTCTGCCATGGCTGAAAGGTCGCCCGTGGTCTCTTCCAGGTCAGCCAGCCGATTAAAGTCACGCCAGATGATGCGACATTGCTCGCGATTGCGAAAACGCCGCAACGCCACCGCAAGCCCCTCCTCTTCATCGGCTGCAGCGGCAAGAGCTGCCACTTGCCCGGGCCAGTAATCGGCATCCATACTCCGATGCAGATCCCCCGAGGCAAGCAAATCGTGCAGCATTGACGGGTGCCGCTCAAACTGCCGGCAGACAAAGGGGCTGCAAGCGAGAACCCGGGCCAGCTGCTGTTCCGTCCTGGCGTCCAGGGCACCGGTTAATTGGTTCAAATCGGTATCGGACCAGGCGCCAAAAACTCTATCGCCAGCGCTGTGCAATGCATCCTTTAACGCAGCCGGCAATGAGGTATCGGGAAGTTTTACTCGGTGCATAATGGCCCCTTGCAGCTTGGCTAAAGGGCGACCAAACCCGCCCCAACTATGCAAGTATACTGAGTTTTATCGGCTGATAACCAGCATGCGGGATGGCCCGGCAACGAGGCCAGGCGGGTGCGGGCAAGACCCCGCTCAAGGGTGAATTCAGTGGTTAGACGGCGCGGGAGCCACCCGCATGACTTCCTCGATGGTGGTCTCACCGCTGGCAACTTTCCTGGCGCCGCTCAATCGAAGTGTCCGCATCCCTTCTTTCATGGCCTGTTTGCGCAGCACTCCCAGATCCACATCGGTCCCGATTGACTGTTGCACGGGCTCACTCATCAAAAGAATCTCATACAGCCCCTGGCGACCCAGATAACCGGTGTTACGGCACTCGAGACAACCCTCGGCGTGCATTACCTGGTCCGGTGCTGTCACCGCCCAGGGATGGACCAGCTGTTGCCAGGCCGCCTTATCAACAGGCTGTGGCTTTTTGCAGTGCGGGCACAGGCTGCGCACCAGCCGCTGTGCCATTACCCCCAACACTGTCGCTTTGAGCAAATAGGGAGGCACGCCAATTTCGAGCATTCGGGTCACGGCGGAGGGAGCGTCGTTGGTATGCAATGTCGACAGCACCAGGTGACCGGTCAGCGCCGCCTGGATTGCCATCTCTGCGGTTTCAAGGTCCCGGATCTCACCGATCATGATGATGTCGGGATCCTGGCGCAGCAAGGAGCGCACTCCGGTGGCAAAATCGAGGCCGATGTTGTGCTGCACCTGCATCTGGTTGAACGCGGGCTCAACCATTTCAATCGGGTCTTCGATCGAGCAAACGTTGACCTCGGGCACGGCCAATTGCTTCAGGGTACTGTAGAGCGTGGTTGTCTTACCAGAACCGGTGGGACCGGTCACCAATACGATACCATGAGTATTGCCCACCATGGTGTTCCAGCGCCGGTAGTCATCGTCTGCCAGGCCAAGCTCCCTGAAACCACTCACCAGCACCTGCGGATCGAAGATTCGCATAACAAGTTTTTCGCCGAAGGCGGTGGGCATGGTCGATAGCCTCAGCTCGACTTCGCTGCCATCGGTGCGCAGGGTTTTCAGTCGCCCGTCCTGGGGGCGGCGCTTTTCGGCGACATCCATCCTGCCCAGAATTTTGATGCGGCTGGTAACTGCCGCCGCCACCTGGATAGGAAGTTCGTAAATGGCATGGAGTACCCCGTCGATGCGAAATCTCACCCGGCCGATTTCCCGCCTCGGCTCCAGGTGAATGTCGCTGGCGCGCTGGTCAAATGCGTACTGCAACAGCCAGTCAACGATACTGACGATGTGCTGATCGTTGGCATCGGGGTCCTGTAAATTCCCCAGCTCAAGCATCTGCTCGAGGTTAGACAGCACCCCCCCGGTTCGAGCCCGCGAGGGAGCGCTGGCGCCGCTGATCGAGCGCGCCAGGCCGTAAAACTCCAGCATGTAGCGACTCAACTCAGCCGGTGTTGCCAATACCCGCTCCACCTGCTTGCGGGTCACATGCTCCAGGCCGGACTGCCAGTCGGCGACAAAGGGCTCGGCACTGGCGACCACTACTCGCTCGGCGTCCACTTCCACCGCCAGGATCTGGTGACGCTTGGCGAACGCGAAAGACATGACGTCGGTTATGGCGGCTACCTTGATCTTGAGTGGATCGATACGATAAAGGGGCTGACCACTTTTTTCTGCCAGCCAGTGCATGATGGTCTCATCGCTGTGGAGCTTATTGGCCCGGGCCGGGTCGGGTAATTCCTGGGCCCCGAGATAGGTCACCGGGTGCAAACCGGCATCCTGGCGGCTTCGCGGCGACAGGGTCAGGCGCTCGACATCTGCCCGCAACACGCGGCCATCAGCCAGCAGCTGGTCAAGGAGGTCACGTAAATCGAGGGGGCGGTCAGCACCGCCTTTGCGCGCCAGGGCGTCTTTCATAGTCTTGTCTCTGCCAACTTTCCTGAATTATTGGTGTTGTCAGCTGGTTTGCCAAGTTCAACCGTATTTTCACGGTGCCTGGTTGAAATCCAACTGCCGCACTCCGCTGCGGTGCATGCGCTGCCAGAGCACTGCACCTATGCTATGCTGGCGCCAAACCAGGGGGTCCATCCAGCATGCCTTCCGTGCCTGATTTTCGCACTATGCTATCCGAGCTGATCGCCATTCCATCGGTCAGTTCCACCCAGCCATCCCTCGACCAGGGCAATCTGCCGGTGGTAGAAAAACTGGCCGAATGGCTTTCCCGGCTCGGCTTTAGCGCCGAGGTGCTGGCCATACCCGGCCATCCCAACAAGGCCAACCTGATAGCGACCCTGGGCCAGGGCCCCGGGGGTCTGGTATTGGCGGGTCACACCGACACCGTGCCCTACGACGGTGATCGCTGGCAGCATGATCCGCTGGCCTTGACCGAGCAGGATCAGCGCTTTTATGGCCTCGGCACCAGCGACATGAAGGGGTTTTTCCCGATCGCGATTCGCGCCGCAACGGCGTTCGTCGACCAGGCGCTAAAGGCGCCGCTGATTATTCTCGCGACGGCTGACGAGGAAAGCTCGATGTCTGGCGCGGAGGCGCTGGTGGCCATGGGCCGACCCCTGGCTCGTTACGCGGTGATCGGCGAGCCGACCGGGCTGCGTCCGGTGCGGCAGCACAAAAGCATCATGATGGAGAGCATCAAAATAGTTGGCCAGGCCGGGCACTCGTCCAACCCCGCACTTGGCAATAGCGCCCTCGAGGCCATGCAGGATGTGATGAGCCGCTTGCTCAGCTATCGCCAGCAGCTACAACAGCGCCACCAGAATCATGGCTTCAGTGTACATGTGCCCACCTTGAACCTCGGTTGCATTCACGGGGGCGACAATCCCAACCGGATATGCTCACACTGCGAACTGCACTTCGATGCCCGTCTGTTACCCGGCATGTCCAACGACAGTGTGCGTGAGGATATTCGCGGCCTGCTCGCGCAAGTCGCACGCGAGCGCAGCATCGAGATCCAGTTTCACAGCCTGATCGACGGCGTCGCGGCATTTATGGAGCGGGAGGACAGCGCGCTGGTAAAAACCGCCGAGCAGCTCACCGGCCACCGGGCCGAAGCCGTGGCCTTCGCCACCGAAGCGCCCTACCTGCAGCAACTGGGCCTCGAGACCCTGATCCTGGGCCCGGGCTCGATCGACCAGGCCCACCAGCCCGACGAATATATTGCGCTGGCCACTATTGATCCCTGCGTCGATTTACTGCGCGGGCTGATCAAACGCTTTTGCTTGTAGATTTTGCACTGCTAGAATTGCCAGCCCGCCCCTGAGCCGAAGCTGGTAAGCCGGCTGACGGCAAGGGCCGGCCGCTGGAAGAAACAATCACAGACCTGCTGGAACGATATCGTGCCGACTGAATCCCTGGAGTATGTCAACTGGTTTCGCCGCTCTTCGCCCTACATCAATGCCCATCGGGGGAAAACCTTTGTCCTGATGTTTGGCGGCGAAGCGATAGAGGATAGCAATTTCCCCCTGATTATCCAGGACATCGCGCTGCTTGCCAGCCTGGGGGTCCGACTGGTGCTGGTGCACGGCGCGCGGCCCCAAATAGAGGCGCGTGTCAGTCTGCGGAATTTACAGAGCCACTATCACCAGGGCATACGAATTACCGATGGCGAAGCGCTGGCATGCGTTAAAGATGCCTCGGGTTCCGTTCGAGCACAGCTCGAAGCCCTGTTGTCGATGGGTTTACCCAACTCGCCGATGCACCTGGCGCGGATTCGGGTGACCAGCGGCAACTTCGTGATTGCGCGCCCGCTGGGCGTTCACGACGGTGTCGATTTCCAGCACACCGGCGAAGTGAGGCGTATCCAGGCCGACGACATCGCACGACAGCTGGATTTGCGCAATGTGGTACTGATAAGCCCCCTGGGCTACTCACCCACCGGGGAAGTCTTCAATCTCAGCATGGAGGATGTCGCCCATCAGGTAGCAGCGGCACTGGCGGCCGACAAGTTGATTGCGTTCGACCACGCCCGGGGGATCATCGATCTCAAGGGTGAACTGGTGCGGGAGCTGCGCCTCAGCGAGGCACGCCATCTCAGCGAGCAATTACCAGCGGCGCAAAAGAACTGGCTGCTCGATGCGCTGATTAACGCCAGCCAGGCTGGCATCGAGCGCTGCCATCTGATTAGCTATGCCGATGACGGCGCGCTGTTGAAGGAGCTATTCAGTCGCGATGGCTGCGGCAGCCTGATTTACCAGGACAGTTACGAAAGCATTCGCAGCGCCAGTATCGACGATGTCGGCGGCATTTTGCAGTTGATCAAACCGCTGGAGGAACAGGGCATCCTGGTGCGACGCTCGAGGGAACTGCTGGAGACCGAAATATCGCGCTTCACCGTCATCGAACGGGACGGCATGATCATTGCCTGCGCAGCGCTCTATCCATTCCCCCGGGAACGCTGCGGTGAGATCGCCTGTGTCGCCACCCATGCCGAATACCGGGGAGACAATCGCGGCGAACGCCTGCTTGCCCACCTCGAGCAGCAAGCCCGCAACCAGGGACTGGACGCCTTGTTCGTGCTGACTACCCGCACCGCACACTGGTTCCAGGAGCAGGGTTATGCCGCGGGCGGCACCGGGGACCTGCCGGGTAAAAGACAGGAGCTATACAACTTCCAGCGCAATTCCCGGGTCTTCTACAAACAGCTCTGAGCTATCGAGCAAGCGGTTGAAACCGGTATTTGCTATGCTGCCACCCGGCGCATTCATAGCCGACAACTGCCGACCGTAGCTATCGCCATCATCAAGAGGAATGACTATGCCACAGTATCGATCACGCACCTCGACAGCCGGGCGCAATATGGCCGGCGCAAGGGCGCTCTGGCGGGCGACCGGCATGAAGGACGACGACTTCCAGAAGCCCATTATCGCTGTCTCCAACTCATTCACACAGTTCGTTCCCGGCCATGTTCACCTAAAGGACCTGGGCCAACTGGTCTGCCGGGAAATCGAGCGCGCTGGCGGGGTCGCCAAGGAATTCAACACCATCGCGGTCGATGACGGCATCGCCATGGGACACGACGGCATGCTGTACAGCCTCCCCTCCCGGGAAATCATCGCCGACTCGGTGGAATACATGGCCAACGCACACTGTGCTGACGCTCTGGTGTGCATATCCAATTGCGACAAGATCACCCCGGGAATGCTGATGGCCGCGCTGCGCTTGAATATCCCGGTGGTGTTCGTGTCAGGCGGCCCAATGGAGGCGGGCAAAACAAAACTATCGGAACACAAGCTCGATCTGGTCGATGCCATGGTGATTGCCGCCGATGAGGATGCCAGCGACGAGGACGTGCTGGAATACGAGCGCTCTGCCTGCCCTACCTGCGGCTCCTGCTCCGGCATGTTTACCGCCAATTCGATGAACTGCCTGACCGAAGCCCTCGGCCTGTCCCTCCCCGGCAATGGCTCGGTGCTGGCGACCCACAGCGATCGCGAGCAGTTGTTCCTTGACGCCGGCCGCATCATTGTCAGCCTGGCGCGGCGCTACTATGAGCAGGATGACGCCAGCGTTCTGCCGCGCAATATTGCCAGCTTCCAGGCATTCGAAAATGCGATGAGCCTCGACATCGCCATGGGCGGCTCCACAAATACTATCCTCCACCTGCTGGCGGCTGCCCGGGAAGCCGAGCTGGATTTCACCCTGACAGACATCGACCGACTCTCGCGCAAAGTGCCCCAGTTATGCAAAGTTGCGCCCAACAGTCCGCTCTATCACATGGAGGATGTGCACCGGGCCGGTGGCATCATGGCGATTCTGGGTGAGCTCGGCCGCATCGGCTTGCTGCACCTCGATGTACCCACTGTGCACAGCCCGACCATGGGCGATGCCCTGTCCAGGTGGGACATTATGGTGACCCGGGATGACGCGATAAAGACGTTTTACAAGGCCGGTCCGGGGGGTATTCCCACCACCGAGGCTTTCAGCCAGTCAACCCGCTGGCCCAGTCTCGATGCAGACCGGCGCAATGGCTGTATCCGCAGCGGTGAGTCCGCCTATAGTCGGGAGGGTGGCCTGGCAGTATTGTTCGGCAATATCGCCGAGGATGGCTGTGTGGTCAAAACCTCGGGGGTCGACGAGTCGATATATATCTTCGACGGGCCCGCCCATATCTGCGAGAGCCAGGACGACGCCGTGGCGGACATTCTCGAGGGGAGGGTCAAGCCCGGCGACGTGGTGGTGATCCGCTACGAAGGACCCAAGGGCGGCCCGGGGATGCAGGAGATGCTCTATCCCACCAGCTACCTGAAATCCAGGGGCCTCGGCAAAGTCTGCGCGTTGCTCACCGATGGGCGATTTTCCGGGGGCACTTCCGGCTTATCGATTGGCCACGCCTCGCCCGAGGCAGCGGCCGGCGGTGGGATAGCCTTGATCGAGCAGGGCGACCGTATCCGCATCGATATTCCCGCCCGCAGCATTGATGTGCTGGTGGATAGCGCCGAACTCGAGCGCCGACGGCAGGCTGAAGACGCCCGCGGGGGCGATGGCTGGAAACCACGCAAAGACAGACCGCGCCAGGTTTCAAAGGCCCTGCGAGCCTATGCCATGCTCACCACCAGCGCCGACAAGGGCGCGGTGCGCAATATCGATCAGTTGAGCTGACGGATCTTCGACGGGTGGAAACGATTTACCAGGGGTAGGGCGCGGCGTTGTTATGCCGGTAGCGGTGCCACTTCAGGCACCCTGCCCTGATCACCGGGAGGCAGCCGTCACCAATCACCGGATCAACGGTATTTCAGCTCAATCCATCTTTCAATGATTGGCGTCGCTGCTCCTCATTATCCAGATACTTGATCCAGTCACTGGCGATTTTCTCGCTGCGCTCGTCTGTCGCGGCTCGCACAAACTGCTCGCGTGCCTCGGGCAGCTTGTCGAGATTGAACAGCGCCATGCCGAGAACGATACGGGTGCTATCGGGCCTTCGCAACTGGCCTTTTCCCAGCGCTGTGCGGGCAGCATCGGCGGCGCCGGCATAGTTGTCGCTGTCCAGGTAAACGTTAGCCAGCCTGGCCCATAGCTCCCCGCTATCGGACAGCTCAGCGGCCCTGGCCATGGCGGGAATCGCCCGCTCCAGCTCTTGCGAGGAGCGCAGGGCGTTGCCCAGTAATTCGAAGTTTTTGGAGGTGGCCGCAATCTGTTTCCTGTCGATCGCCTGTTGCAGCACTTTCGCCGCCCGATAGGGCGTGTCCGCGCCCAGGTACAGGTAAGCCATGTTGAGCAATTCCTGCTCACGGCTCAGCATACCGGCAACGTAAGCCGTCTCCAGCGCGACCAACTGGCGGCCCTCGTCCTTCAGCTCCCCGTAAATCCCCGATGCCTGGGTCCAGTATTCTTTCCTGGGCCAACGGCGGAGCAACTCTTCCAGCACCGACGCGACTTTTTTCATATCACCCTTGTCGTAATACAACACCCGCTGCAGCAGAAACCAGTTTTCCCTGGGCTGCTTGCCCTTCTGCTTTGCCAAGGCCATGGCCTTTTCGATATTGCGCAGGGCAGGGTCGAATTGCTTGGTCTGGTAATAAGCCTGGGCCAATAAGACATAGGCATCGGGCTGCGGGTTTTCCGCCACCCTGAACCAGTCTTTAAGATACCTGATCGCCTGGTCGTAGTTCTCCGTGACGAAATAAAGCTGGGCCAGGGAGTAGTATGTCGAGGTTTCCATCGCGACCGGGATGTCCGGCTGTTGCAGCACCTTTTTATAGGCATCGATAGTCTTGCCGTACTGCTCGCGCTGGTAGTAGACAAAAGCATAGAAATTGTACATGTTGGCCAACTCGTAGCTATTCAATGCGCGCCGGCCCTGGGAATCACGGAGTTTATCCAGAATTGTTAGCGCCTCATTGACATTGCCCGCTTCGGATAACTCCTGGGCTTTGGCCAATTGCTCGTAGACTTCGTTGCGCAGCGCCGGCGTCTTGCGGGTTTTTTCGACAGGAGCCTCGGCCGCCATCGCCACACCACCGCAATTCAGCTCGAGGTCGAGGCTGATGCATAGCTGTTGTGCGCCCACCTGGGCCAGCAGCACCAGCAGCGCCCCAGGCAACGCAGCAAAGCCCTTGTTCCACACTGTGCTCGCCATAAAACTGTCCGCTCTCGCCGTTATTGTTCCAACGTGTAGGTGAACTTGTTGCGCACGCCGGCAACTTCCGTGGGCTCCCCATCGACTACCCGGGGCTTGTACTTGAATTTCAATGAAGCCTTTACCGAGGCTTTTTCAAAGTATCCCGGGGGGTCGCAGTCGATGGCTTCCGAGTCGCGAATGGAGCCACTCTTGCTTACCGTATATTCGACTATGCAGTAGCCTTGTATGCCTCGACTCTGGGCTCGCCTGGGATAGATCGGCGCCACCTTGACTATCGGCAGGTACTCGCCGTCGGAAACCGACAGCCCGCCTATATCTATGTTCACATCCGCCCTGGGTGCAAAGCTGACGCTGATGGACGTGTCGACAGCGAAATTGCTGGATGGCCGGGGCGCCTTCATGACGGGGGGTGGCTCATCCGGGTCTTCCGGCTTTTTAGCCTTCAGCTCCTTGACCTGGGTATCGATTCGGGTTTCACCCAGTTGGATATCGGCAATCTTGATACCGGCGTCTTCATCGAGGTCAATATCGCGCATCACGATCAGGGTATACATCAGGATAAACAGCGCGATGGTCACTGCCGCGGCAAGTGCCGCCCCAATGGAGTAACCGATGGCTTTGCTTGCGCTCATAGCAGGTCAGTCTGCAAGGGTAGCGACATGAATTTGTTCCCTCGGCACGCCGGCGTCGCGCGCAGCATCGTAAACGATGGCGAAGGCCTCGGCATTGGAATTGGCATCGGCCTGAATGACCACGGCGCCCTTGCTGTTTTCAGCCCGCAGTCGCTCGATAACACCGCGTGCCGACAGGGGTTTCACCGGCTGTTTGTCGATCCAGATTTCGTTTTCAGCGCTGATTGCAATAAAGATTTTCTGGTTTTTGATGCTCTCAAGGGTATCCGCCGCAGGACGCGCAACGTCGATACCGGCCTCTTTGACAAAAGAAGCCGTGACAATGAAAAAAATCAGCATGATGAACACGACATCGAGCATCGGTGTCAGGTCGATCTGCTGGTTGTTCTCCTCGATGTGCTGCTTCACAATTGATCTACTGTGGCGCATACGATCCCCCGTCTAGCCATGGTCCTTGGTGAGTCGATCCTGCAACTGCTGGGTCTCCCTCACCGCGAGGCGCTCGATGTAGGTGCTGGCAAATACCCCGGACAATGCCGCCACCATTCCCGCCATGGTCGGGATGGTAGCCCGGGAGACGCCGCCGGCCATCGCCTTGGCGTCGCCGCCACCGGTCACCGCCAGTACATTGAATACGTCGATCATCCCGGTAACCGTGCCCAGCAGACCGAGCAAGGGGCACAGGGCTACCAGGGTTTTGATCATCGCCAGATTCTGCTGGATTTTGACCGAGATGCGAGAAATCAGAAGCTTGCGAATGCTGGTGGCATTCCATGAACGATGCTCGGGACGCGACTCCCAGCTCGAGACCGCACTGGCAACGTCGTGTTTCAGGCCGGAGTGGAGATACCAGATTTTTTCGAATATGGCGACCCACATCGCAAAGGTAAGCAGGGCAATCAACCACAACACCGGCCCGCCAGTCTCCATAAACTGCATCAGGCGGGTGTAATGGTCCATCATCGCAAAAGCCATCGAGCTAGCCCTATTTACCCAGTTCTGCCTCTGTGTGCTCAGCAATGATACCGCTGGTCTGCTCTTCCAGTACCTGGATGACTCGCCTGGACCGGGACGACACCATGGTGTGCAATAGCACGGTCGGTATTGCCACCAGCAGGCCGAGGACCGTGGTGACCAGAGCCGAAGAAATACCGCTGGCCATCGCCTTGGGGTCCCCGGCTCCGTAGATCGTAATCGCCTGGAAGGTGATGATCATTCCGGTTACGGTACCGAGCAGCCCCATCAGCGGCGCCACGGCAGCAATAATCTTGAGGGCACCCTGGTATTTCTCCAGTTGGGGAATCTCTTTCAGAACCTGCTCGTTGAGCTTCAGCTCGAGAGTTTCAGTGTCCATGGTGGGGTTGGCTTCGTGGATCGCCAGAACCCGGCCGAGGGGATTGTTCGGGTTGGCCTTGTCGTTCTTGAGTTGGGCGCCAACCTTACCGCTGACCGTGGTGAGAGCCAGCAATCGCCAGATTGCTATCAGCAAAGCGATGATGCCCAGGACTGTAATCGCATAGCCGACATAACCCCCCTGATGCCAGCGCTCTTCCAGCGTCGGGGTAGCGATCAATGCCGACAGCAGCGATCCACCGCTAGGCCCGGTCGGGTCGATGCCAAAGGCATTGAGGCCACCACTTGCGGCGCCAAGCTCCCTGGCCCAATCGAGATAGCGCTTGTCGGGCTGGCGCGGCAGCTCTTCAATCCTGGAGTCGGTGAAGCCCAGGTATTTACCGTCGTCGCTGACCAGGTTGAAGCTGCCAACGCGCACCACGCCTTGTTGGTTCTCATCGCCATTGGGCTTGATAACCACCGAGTCAAAGCGGGCGACCCTGCCGGACTCGGTCATCTCGCGCTGGATCTCAAACCACAGCTGCTCAATTTCGTCGATGGTAGGCAGCTTGGCGGAGTCGCTGATCTTCTGGATCAGCGCTTCAAAAAACGCCGCACGGTCGGGATACTGGGCGCTCACGGGAGAGGCCTCGACCACAGATACCATGTCCCCGGCGGCGGTAGTCAGGTGGCCGAACAGTTCATTCAACGAGCCCTTCTGCTCAGTCAGGCGCTGGGTGACCGCCACCACATTTTGCTCATTTTCCTCAAACTGCTTTTCTCGCTCTGCGGCCAGTGTTTCCAGTTCTGCCTGCTCCGCTTTTGCCTTGTTCAGCAAGGCTTCCTGATTCGCCTTGTCGGCCCGGAATCGCGCCTCGCGCGCCTTGTTTTCCCTGGCATCGGCATACCTGCCACTTTGCACCATCTCTAACAATTGCTCGAGCGACTGGGGAGCGTCTTGCGTCTGCGCCGACGCCATACCGAAGCCGAAACAAAGACTGAAAAAGGCCGTCGTCAATATCGTCGTCTTGCCTGCTTTCATCAGTTCACGGCCTCCGGTGAAGAAACGGGTACGGTCAGGATGTCTTTTGCCGCCTGGTTGTCGGCAATCCTGATGGCCTGGCGTATCGCATTCCTGTACTTGCCACTATCGAGCTGGACCCAGGCTTTAGCGTCGGGGTCCCAGGCCCCCGAAACAGCACCGTCTGTGGTCTGGTACATCAGGGCAATGCGTCCTATCTGTAGCAGGGTCACTTCACGCTCACTGCCAGGTTCGATCTGGACCCGGCCCTTGTAGGTACTCACCTTGCGACCATACTCGGTTTCAATCTTGTAGGCTTCCAACACCTGGCGAAACTTCTCTGCCACGGTGAGATCAGAGCGCGACATGTTGTTGCGCAGGAACTCGAGCCGCTGTTGTCGCTCCTTGGCATAGAACGGAAAATCAAGGGCAACAAACTGATCCAGAGATTCGATCATGCGCTCGATCACAGCGGGAAGCTGGCGCTGAACTACGGTGACCTGGGCGATGGAATCCTCAAGATTGCTGATGCGTCGGTTCTGATCGCCAATCTGCTTGTCGAGGCGGTCGATGTAAACTTTCAGGCCTTCATTCTGCTTCAACACCTGCTTGTAGTCCTGCAGGAGATCCCGGGTGCTGTCCGCCAGCTTGTCGATTGTCTTCTGGGAGCTCTGGGCCTCCTGGGTTTTTACCTGCCCCACCTGAAAAACCTTACCCAGGGTATCTGCCTGGACTACAGCCGTAAAACCGAAGCCACCCAACGACAGTGCCGCAACAGCGGCGAGCGTCTTTAATCGATGCGAATTCATGGGATATCAATCCTTGGGTCGTCAAACATAAAAAGCCAGTTACTATTCAAGCGTCGCCGCCGATGCGAGTGGTCTTATTCGCAGACGCTGTTGATGTTGTTTGAGCTGTGTGATTTTCCAGTAGCAGGCCTGAACATTCACTACCGGCACTGTCGAAATAATCCCCAATCACCTGACCTTTCGGCCACGTCAATGCAACAAATCGATTACGGGACGCGACGATTAAAGAGCAAAAGAGTGATCATTTCAATATTCATTTCAGCCAATCACCGCAGCGTTTGGCCGCAATCAACCCCAACAGCTTAGCTGTTCAATTCCAAAACGACAAAACTGCAGGCGCAGCTGTCACCGTGAGCAGCGATATCCTCGCGGCTGACCTCGCGCCATTGGCGGGGCTCCAACGGCGGGAAGAACGCATCCCCGCTCACCTCGATATCCACGCGCGTGAGATACAGGCGTTGCGCCAGTGGCAGCATGGTTCGATACACGTCCTCGCCGCCAATCACCATCAGCTCATCGGCCCCGGTTTGGCGGGCTTTATCCACTGCCTGCTCCGGGTGGTTCACCACACAGACTCCCGGCACGTCAAAGTCCTGCTGCCGGGTCAGCACAATACTGGTTCTGCCCGGCAACGGCCTGCCGATTGATTGGTAGGTCTTACGGCCCATCAGCAAGGGTTTGCCCATCGTGACCCTCTTGAAATACTTGAGGTCTTCGGGCAGGTGCCACGGCAGTGCGTTATCGCGCCCGATAACCCCGTTGTTGGACAGGGCCGCAATCATCGAAATCATCATAGGAGAGCCACAGGCCTGGGGTATGGCCGGGTTGCACGCATAGGGGCTTTAGTCCGCTTGTTCGTCATCGGGTTCCCATCTATCAAGGACTGCCGCTTGCAGCAGAAGTTCGGGTCAGGTGGCAATGCCGTGTGGCTTCTTCTGGCAGGCGCTTTGTGCTAGTCTCCCGCCGTTTGCAAACCTACTGCATTCCCGTCCAAAGCTCAACGCCCAGGTAATGCTGCAACAATAGCCAGGCCCGGAGACCCAAGCCCATGCAACAATATCTTGCCCTCCTGCAGGACATCCTCGACAGTGGTGTTGAAAAAGGTGACCGAACAGGTACCGGCACAGTGTCGGTATTCGGGCGTCAGTTCAGGCATGACCTGCAACAGGGCTTTCCCTTGCTGACCACCAAGAAGCTCCATTTCAAGAGCATCGTCAACGAATTGATCTGGTTTTTAAACGGCGATACCAACACCCGCTGGCTGCGTGAGAACGGCGTGTCGATATGGGACGAGTGGGCGACCGAAGACGGTGACCTTGGCCCCATTTATGGCAGGCAGTGGACCGCATGGCCGACCAGAGATGGCGGCAGCATCAACCAGATCGACTATGTTGTCGATTGCCTGAAACACAACCCCGACAGCCGTCGCATTTTGTTTCATGGCTGGAATGTCGAGTATCTGCCCGACGAAAAAGTCAGCCCCCAGGAAAACGTCAGACAGGGAAAAATGGCACTGCCGCCCTGCCACCTGGTGTACCAGTTCTACGTGGCGGGTGGACGGCTGTCGGCACAATTATTGATTCGCAGCAGTGACAGCTTCCTCGGGCTGCCCTACAACATAGCCAGCCTGGCCTTGCTCACTACCATGCTGGCACAGCAGTGTGACCTGGGACTGGGAGAAATCATCATTTGCACCGGCGATAGCCACATCTACGCCAACCATCGGCAGCAGGTACAAGCGCAGTTGGCACGGACACCGGGCCCCCTGCCACAGTTAGACCTCAAGCGCCGCCCGGCATCGATCTACGATTATTGTTTTGACGATTTTGAGCTGATCGACTATCACGCCCAGCCCCATATAGCGGCGCCGGTTGCGGTTTGACGGAGGCCTTATCGGGGATTCGATACAGGGAATAGATTTTACGGTCGCCAGGTCGGCTGCCGCGCCAGAGTAGCGGCCATCGCTCCGTGCTGGCCTGCTCCAGTTGATCTTCGCGCAATAATTCCAGCTCGCAGGCCGTGGCCTTTTCACCCACCAGCGCATAATCCTGGACGACAATCCCGCCACGGTATTGAATCATGCCCCGTGGCGACTCACCGAGATCGATAGCGGCGATACAATTATACTGCGAAGGCAGGTGAGCCTGCAGATCACGGATCATAGGTGTGTAGTCCAGGGAATAGGCTATATAGGGGCGCCACAACAGGTCAAATAGCAAGCCGACGGCAATAATACCACCAGACCAGCGCCATGCGATTTTGAGCCGGCTCAATGGGGTAATACGCAATACCACCAGCCAGGCGCCGATGATCAACCCGCCCAGACACCATTGCAGCAGGGTAAGCTGTGGCACGTAGTCCGGCAGGCGCCCGAGAAAATAATCCCGGACCGGATTATCAAACCCGGCATTCAACAGCAGTGCGGACACCAATACCGTGGCCAGCATCAGGCCGATCAGGCCCACGTTAATTCGGCCCAATACACTCGCCAGCCTGCGAGGCAGGGTTGGCAGGGCATTGCAGGCCAAAAGCACCAATGCCGGCAACAACACAATGCCGTATATATCGGTGGAGGTACTGGCCAGGCTCAAAACCATTAACGGCACCGCAAAAGCGATATAGAGGACCAGCATCGGTTGAAAATTCTCCCTGGCACTGCGATGCGCCAGCAGGATCAACCACAGGCCCAGGGGCAGTGCGTACACCTTGCCGATACCCAGGAGCAGGATCACAGCCGTCGCCAAACCAGCTAATACCAGAGTACTGTAGAGGTATTCCGATCCGTGCTCGCGGCATTTCCGGTAACGGTTATAGACCTCGCCACCCGCCAGCACTATTGCGGGCCACGCCTGCCACAGGACGGAGTAAAAATAGAAGGCAAATTTTTCACTGGGGCCCAGGCTGCTATCGCCCAGAAAGCGCCCGATATTATTTAGCCAGAGCCAATCGTGGAAAAGTGTTGGCGACCTGTTGTACAACGCTAGCGGCCAAACCGTGACCCAGGGCAGCGCGGCCACGATTGCATAGAGTATTGCGAGCCAGTATTGACGCTGGCGGTATTGGGGAAAACACAGCGGCAGTACCAATCCAATCAATCCCAGCAGGCCAGGCCCCAACAGTCCCTTCGCCATAAATGCCATTCCGGCACCGGTTCCCAACAATATCCCCGCCAGCAGCGGACGCTGCCAGGCCAGGATCAGGCCGGTAATACCCAGGGTGTAGCCACTGAGCAGGGCAACATCCGTAATCAGCCGATGATAAACTTCCCAGATCCCCAGACAACCCAGCAAAAGCAGTAATGCCAGCAAGGCTCCCTGGCGGTTTGACACCGCGAGTGCCGATAGGGCGAGTCCAGCGAGGGTAATCAGCATCCAGGCTATATTGGCCAGGCGAGCCGCATCATGCAGAGGTAGGACATCGCTAAACATGCGCGCAGAAGCGGCAGCAGTAATGTAGTAAAGAGGAGGCTTTTCCATAAACGGCAGACCACCTGCAAGGGGAACCACCCTATCTCCGGTGTTCAACACATTGTCTATCAGGGACGTCGTATAAGCCTCATCGTTCCAGGGTTCGTGGCCCACCCAAAAAGGAATTTGCCAGAGCAGCAGTGCCAATACCAGAAGGTAGCGGGAGCGGAATGGGTACAGTGCAATCTTCATGGCCGGGGGGTGTTGGTGCTCATTGACGCCCGGCGCATATTAGCGCCAGCGCGTCCTCCCTGGAATTCTCCGGCATTTGCGCCACCACCTGGTGGGACGGCAGGCCAGCCACGACGTCGCCCGAATAGAGCACGCAACGAAAGCGCTCATCTCGACCGCGCAGCACCTTATCCAGTTGCCCCGCGTCCAGGAGCTCAACGCCCCGGTGCAGGTGAGCATAGATATAACCGCGCATCGCCTCGGTCAGGTTCCACCCGGCGCTCTGGTCCCATTGTGCCGGGCTGATCTGCTGGAAAAAGTCCTGCAAAACCTGGTGCCTTCCCTTCTCGACATTTTTCGCAGGGTAATA
>JAHEGP010000165.1 GCA_024645065.1 Cellvibrionales bacterium
GTACCCGAGGTGGGAATATCATGTAGAAGTTGGGTCGCATGTTTTCCCAATTAACCTCTCTGACGCTGGCGACCTCGGCTTCGAATACCCGGCTTCCGACCTGAAAACGCAGGCTGTCTCCAACGCCGACACCCAAACCTGCCGCGATATCGGACTCGATAGATACCACGGGATTGTCAACCCCGGCAGACCACCACTGCCCCTCTCGCAATGCGTTATCAGCGGGCATTCGAGCACTGCTGGTCAGCGCCAGCTCACGGTCCAGCTCGGCGCTGGTGTTACTGTCGTCCGCAATGCGCTTCACCATTGGCGCGCCATTGATATGGGTAAGCCTTCCGCGCACCAGTGGGTAGAGGCCGGCGTCCTCGAGTTGCTGCTGGCGCATCCAGCGTTCCAGGCTTTCCAATTCCGACGGTTGCACGTTTACCAGGAAGTGGTTCGGCGTTTCCTCTGGAATGCCCTTTTCCCAGTCTGCTACCAGCGACGTACGGGTCACCAGCAAGACCAGTAAAAGCATCACTGTAATTGCGAAAACCACTACCTGCATGGCATTTTCCAAGCCCCGGCGCCGCAATGTCGAACTAGCCAATAGCCACATATTCCCGGCGTTAGAGCCCACAAAGCCGGTGGATCGAATCATTAGCCATCCCGGCAGAGCGACCAGCACCATCGCCAGCAACAATCCCGCGAACACTGCGCCAGCCAGCTCGACGCTGCCGCTGTACCAGACCATCAGCACAAAAAGACCGACCACGCCGGGTGTGGTGGCAGCGAGTGGCCCAAGCCTGCGCATCTGCACATCCTTGCGCAGTGCCGCCAGGGGAGACACATTGCGTAGCGACCACAACGGCGGCAGAGCAAAACTGAACAGGCAAATCAGCCCGGTGACGGCGCCGAGCAAATAGGGATGCCAGCCAGCAGGCTCCAGGCGCAGATCCCCCAGGGTGCCGATCAGGCTCACGATGACCAGCTGCATCAGCCATCCCAGCAAAAAGCCCAACGCTACACCGATCAACAGCAGCGCCGCAAACTTCTGCAAATAAATCGCTGCGATCTGCCGCGATGAGGCTCCCAGCGTCTTCAATACCGCGACATGCTGAACGTGGCGCTCAGTATGGCGCCGCGCCGCGATGGCGATAGCAGCACCAGCAAGAGCAACGCCAAGGGAGCCACCCAGCAGCAAATAGGATTGCGCTTTATCAATGGCACCCGCCACCCGGGGGCGCCCTTCTGTCACTGTGTATATCCGATGCTCTGGCAGCAGATTTGGCTCCAACCACTGCCGGTAACTCTCCAACGAGGGCAGGTCACCGGCAAAATAATAACGATAGCGAACCCGGCTACCCTCCTGCACCACCGCTGCCCGCTGCAGGTCGTCGTAATGCATGATCACCCTGGGACCCAGTGCGAAACTGGCACCACCACCCTCGGGTTCATTCACCAGCAAGTGCTGAATCGTCAATCGCGCTTCCCCGATATCGATGGCATCCCCGACCGACACGTCCAGGGCTGCCAGCAGGCGTGAGTCTACCCACAGATTACCCGGTTGCAGCCCGCCGGTACTCGCATAAGGGTCGGCAAAGGGCGCATCTGCCAGCAATACTGTTCCTTTTAACGGGTAGGATGACTCCACCGCCTTGACGCTGCTGATCTGGAATCTGTCCTCGGCAGACGCCATGCTCGCAAAGGATACCACCCTGGACATCGCCAGGCCGGTCGCTGCGGCCTGCGCCAGTGCCTCGGCAGCGACCGGCCGGGGACTCTCAAGCACCATATCCGCGCCCATAAGTCGGGTACTTTGGGCCGTTATGGCGTTGCCAAGGCGCTCGCTGAAGACACTGAGCCCGGTTACGATCGCAACCGCCAGGGCCAGAGCGACCAATAGCACGGTGACGTCACCCCCCCGCCAGTCGCGATACAGAAGGCGCAGCCCTATCATGCGAAGGCCACCACTGCCGACTTGGATTTAGCTGTCGTCAGGCGACCGCCCTGGAGCTCGAAATGACAGCCGCAGCGATTGGTCAGACCGAGATCATGGGTCACCAGCACCAGTGTGGTGCCGGCATCGCGATTGAGCTCGAACAGCAGATCGTTAATGCTGCTGCCGGTTTTTATATCGAGATTACCGGTCGGTTCGTCCGCAAACAACAGTTTGGGACGCGTCGCAAAGGCGCGGGCTATAGCCACCCGCTGTTGTTCCCCACCCGACAATTGTCGCGGATAATGGCGCACACGGTGCCCAAGCCCCACCCGGTCGAGAAACTCCCGGGCATGGCCCCGAGCCCCTGGAAGCTTTTTCAGCTCCAGCGGTAGCATTACGTTTTCCAGCGCCGTCAACGCCGGCAGCAACTGGAAAGACTGAAAAATAAACCCTACCAGCTCACTGCGAATGGCGGCACGCTGGTCCTCATCCATGGCGGATATTTCCCGGTCGTCCAGCCACACCTGACCACTGCTTGGCAGGTCGAGGCCCGCTAGAATCCCGAGCAAAGTGGACTTTCCCGAGCCAGAGGCCCCGGTAATGGCAGCCGTCTCACCGGAAGCGATTGTCAAATCGATCCCATCCAGTATCCTTATGTTCTCAGAGTCCGTGGCTATGGACTTACTGACCGCTCGTGTCCGAATCATCTGCTGGCTAAATGTCCTATGTCGAAGTTAATACTCACTGTTTTCATCCTGTCGCTCGGCACGTCCTGGCCGTCTCCAGCTCAGGCCCGACAGACTCTTCTGGTACTGGGCGACAGTCTGAGTGCGGCCTATGGTGTGGCGATGGACTCAGGCTGGGTGGCCCTTCTTGAGCAGCAGCTGGTCGAATCCGGTCATGCGCTGGCCGTCGTGAATGCCAGCATCAGCGGAGAAACGACCCAGGGCGCCCTCGCCCGCCTGCCAGAACTGCTATTGCAACACGGGCCGGACGTGGTGGTCATCGAGTTGGGTGCCAATGACGGCCTGCGGGGCTTCCCCCTCCACCTCATCCGAGCCAACCTGACGCAGTTGATTCAGCTGTCGAAGCAGAGCGGCGCCCGGGTTCTGCTTCTGGGCATGCGCATTCCCCCCAACTATGGCAAGAAGTACACCTCCGCTTTCTACGAGATTTACCAGCAGTTGGCCCAACAGGAAAACGTTGGCCTGGTGCCGTTCCTGCTCGATGGCGTTGCCGCAGAGGATACCATGATGCAGGATGACGGCCTGCACCCCAATGCCAAGGCCCAACCCAGGCTGCTGCAAAATGTTCTTCCGGCCTTGCAGCCGCTGCTCGAGGAATCCCACCCGCCACTGGAAGCCCGGCCATGAAATCCGCTGATATCGATGCATTAGTGAGCTTCGACCAGCAACATCTCTGGCACCCCTACGCCTCGATGCACAACCCTCCCCCCGCCTATCCGGTGGTCGCCGCCGAGGGTGCCAGATTGCGGCTGGCCGATGGCAGGGAACTGATCGACGGCATGTCCTCCTGGTGGTCAGCAATTCATGGCTACAACCACCCCGTCCTGAATCAGGCAGCGAGCGCTCAACTCGCTACCATGTCCCACGTAATGTTCGGCGGTATCACCCATCCACCGGCGGTCGCCCTGGGTCGCAAATTGCTCGAAATATGCCCGCCCGGCCTGAGCCGCATCTTTTACAGTGATTCCGGTTCTGTCGCCGTGGAGGTCGCGATCAAAATGGCGTTCCAGTACTGGCTCGGCCAGGGCCAGCACCAGCGCAGCAAATTGTTGACCGTGCGCAATGGCTACCACGGGGATACCTTTGGCGCCATGTCGGTGTGTGACCCGGTCAACGGCATGCACCACCTGTTCCAGCCCATCATGCAACAGCACCTCTTTGCCGAAGCACCAGGCTGCGCCTTCGACGAGGCCTTCACAGAAGATCACGTTGCCGATGTCAAACGCCTGCTGCTGCAACACAACGACGTCATCGCCGCGCTGATCATAGAGCCCATAGTGCAGGGTGCTGGCGGCATGCGCTTTTATTCACCCGCGTACCTGCAGCGACTGCGTCAACTCTGCGACGAGTATGGAATACTTTTGATTGCTGATGAAATCGCGACCGGCTTCGGTCGCAGCGGCAAGCTGTTCGCCTGCGAGCATGCTGCCATCTCCCCCGACATCCTCTGTCTGGGCAAGGCAATCACGGGTGGCTATCTCAGCTTCGCTGCCACCCTGTGCACCGACAATGTCGCCGAAAAGGTCTGTAGCGGAGAGGCGGGAGCGCTGATGCATGGACCGACTTTTATGGCCAACCCACTGGCCTGTGCCGTTGCCGGGGCCAGCATCGACCTGCTGTTGTCGCAAAACTGGCATGCCAACGTACAACGCATTGAGGCCCTGCTGAAACAACATCTGGCACCCGCCCGGGAATTTGCAACGGTTGCGGATGTGCGGGTGCTGGGAGCCATAGGGGTGTTAGAGATGAAGCAGCCGGTTGACATGGTGTCCATTCAGCGGCGATTTGTGGACAATGGCATCTGGGTGCGCCCCTTCGGCAAGCTGGTTTACATTATGCCGCCCTATGTCATCAGTGATACCGAGTTGGTGACCCTGGCGGCCAACCTTGTCAAGGTGGTAGCCACCCCATGAGCGTCAGGAAACTCACCATCCAGGTAAAGGGCCAGGGCTTGCATCCTATCACCCGCGAAGTCAGCGAATTAGTGCAGACACTCCGTGCCGATACCGGGATCTGCAATTTATTTCTGCAGCACACGTCGGCCAGCTTGTTGATTCAGGAAAATTGCGACCCATCAGCCAGGGCTGACCTGGAAAACTGGCTGAACCGGCTGGTGCCGGAAAACGACCCGATCTATACCCACACTCTCGAGGGCCCGGACGATATGCCGGCCCATATCAAATCTGCCCTTACCGCCTCCTGCCTCAGCATTCCCGTGATTGAGGGGCAACTGGGTCTGGGAACCTGGCAAGGCATCTTTCTTTGGGAACATCGCCACTATCACGGGCATAGACAATTACTGGTGCACATCGGGCCCTGATCGGTCAGCCAACAGGGAATTAGCCCTTTGGATATGAACCAGTTCACATCCTCGCCATGGCGTAAACGGCTGTTTCGCGCGCCACATCTATAATTTTTTACAAGTTGCGGTCAGGGATAGCCACCGTGACCGGCAGAAATCCATAGCCAACAACAGCACACTTACACAGGCAGCCGCCGGATTCGCATGATCAAATCCGTGACAACGAGCACCAACTCGCTCAATCTTTTGCTACTCGGATACGAGCGGCGAGGCGTGCCGGCCAACAATTTAACCGGGCCTGAGCAACAACTCCTTGAATTTGCAGATCGCTACGATGCCATCATCCTCGCCCCTGAACTCGATGGCGCCGCTGTTGCTTATGTCAGGAATCGGGTGCCGGATGCCACTATCATCGCGCACCTTCCAGACAATGCAGACCAGCAGCAAATACTTGGCCGGATAGAAATGGGCGCGGATGACGTCGTGTTTGACAGTCATATGGCCATCGAACAGCTCATCGGCACCCAGATACTGATCGCGAATCAACGCCGGGAATCTGCCCACATCCGCAAAAAAGAACGCTGCGCCGACACCCTCACCGGCCTGGCAGACCGGGGCCAGTTCCTGTTGAAACTTCAGGAAATGATCAAGGCACAGCGCAAGTCACGTATCGCCGTGATGATCTTTGACATCGACGCCTTCAAGTCGATCAATGACAGTCTCGGCCACGAGGTTGGCGACGAATTGTTACACACCGTCGGTGAACGCTTGTCGACCCTGGGAGAAGACGGTGCATTCTGCGCCCGCATCGGACACGACCATTTTGCAATAGCCATAGACAACACACAGGACATCATCAACGCCAGCATCTACGCCGAGACCGTGGTTGCGCTGGTGCGCAAACCCTACCATCTGCAGTCTACGGCCCAGGCGATCTATATTACCGTCAGTCTGGGAGTCACACTGGAAGACGAGAACGAGAACGAGACCGACGCCGACGAGTTGGTCAGACAAGCGAACATCGCCCTGTCCCGGGCGCGTCAGGAAGGCCGTTGCATTGCCCGCTTCGAGCCGATCCAGGCAGCGGATGCGCACTACAAGCACCTGCTGCGCAATAATCTCCATAGTGCGCTGGCCAACGACGAGCTCTTCATGCTTTACCAGCCGCAAATCGATATGCGATCCGGCCAGGTGGTGAGCGCCGAAGCTTTGCTGCGCTGGCAACACCCCTCACTGGGGCTGATTTCGCCGGAGCTATTTATTCCTTTAATGGAAGAGACCGGCCTGATCACAGAGGTCGGCATGTGGATTATCGACCGCGTCTGTGCGCAATTGCGCGCCTGGTGTGACGCGGGCAAGGTGAACGAGCATTTCAGCGTTGCGATCAATATTTCAAGCAAGCAATTTAACGACAGTGACCTTGCTGCCTACATCGAACAGGCGATCAAACGCCAGGGTATCGACGCCCGCCAGATCAAGCTGGAACTCACTGAATCCCTACTGGTGCTCGACACTGACCAGGTCGCCGACAAACTGCATCGACTGAAACGGCTTGGGGTTGCGATCTGCATCGACGATTTTGGTACCGGTTATGCATCACTGAGCTACCTGCGCCAATTCCCTATCGATATCCTCAAAATTGACAAGTCCTTCATCCAGAATATCGGCTTGAGTGAACAGAACGACGCTATCGTCCTGGCGATCATCAACCTTGCCCATGACTTGCACTTTCACGTTGTCGCCGAGGGAGTTGAAACCCAGGCCCAACGAGCTTTCCTGACCCAGCATCAGTGCGATACCTTTCAGGGCTATCTGTTTAGCAAGCCGGTGCCCGCCGCCGACATTCGGCTCCACAATGACACCCCCGGTCGCTCCGCCTATATCCACGTAGCCTGACCAACCCGTATCCATGGTGCCTGACAGACCGGGTCACCCTCGCTGCAGATTGAAATCGCCGCCCGCCTGAGACATTGGAAGCTCGATGGCACGATTGCGCGCGCAACTGCCTGCCCCGGCCAGAACGCCCATCGCCCTGGTGCCTTTATTGGCTTGCGCTATCACTCTCCGGCAGCGGGTAATGCCTGAAAAGAAAACGGCTCACCAGGGCATTGAACAGCAGCGGCTTCTCGGCGTGGGGCCAATGCCCCGCATCGGGAATGATTTTCAATTCTGCGGCGGGAAACCACTCTTTGATGGCGCTTTTGCATTTCGGTCCCATATAGTCCGACTGCCCGCCCTTGACGAACAAGGCTGGCCCCCGGTAGCTCACTGCGCCTGCCGGTGCGGCAGCCAGCGCCAAATGGTTGTCCGCCAGAGCCGT
>JAHEGP010000012.1 GCA_024645065.1 Cellvibrionales bacterium
CCGGGTCCAGCCCATAGCGGGGTTTGAGGAGCCCTGGGCGCTTGCATTCCTGCCCGACGGTCGCATGTTGGTGACGGAGAAGGAAGGCAAGCTGTTTATCGTTGACCAGGATGGCGCTAAGTCCAGCCCGGTGGCCGGGGTGCAGGACGTCGACTACGGCGGCCAGGGCGGTCTCGGCGACGTTGTACTGCACCCGGATTTTTCCACCAACCGTCGAGTCTACCTCAGCTACGCCGAGGCGGGTGACGGTGATGTGCGCGGTGCTGCGGTCGCTCGGGGGACACTGACAGAGACCGGTCGGCGGCCCACCCTCGAAGGGGTCGAAGTCATCTGGCGGCAGACACCGAAAGTCACCGGGCGGGGGCACTACGGCCACCGTTTATTGTTTGACGATCAGGGCTACCTGTGGATTGCCTCCGGTGAGCGGCAGCAATTCACCCCCGCCCAGGACATGCAGGCCAACCTCGGTAAAGTACTGCGTTTTCATGACGACGGCAGCATCCCCGCTGACAATCCCTTCGTGGATTACCGGGGTGACGACGGCAGCGGCCCTGAATCGCCGGTTTCCGGACAAATATGGTCACTGGGGCATCGCAACCCCCTGGGCATGGATTTCGATCTGGACGGGCGTCTCTGGGTGATCGAGATGGGCCCTGCGGGGGGTGACGAATTAAATCTTGTCGAGCGCGGCGGTAACTATGGTTATCCGCTGGTATCCAATGGCGACCATTACAGCGGCCGCGAGATTCCCGATCACAGCACCCGCCCCGAGTTTATCGAGCCTGCGATCTGGTGGACACCGGTGATTTCCCCGGCGGATCTGACGATTTATCGCGGCGGTCTCTTTGCCGGCTGGCGGGGCAATGCCCTGGTGGCGGGCCTCAGCGCTCGCGGTATTGTGCGCATTGCGCTGGGCAAGGAGGGCGCGAGGGAAGTGGAGCGCTATGACCTGGGCGCACGCATCCGCAGTGTGGTGGAGGGGCCAGGCGGAGCACTGTGGGTGCTGGAGGATGATCGGGACGGTAGCAAGGGCCGGCTGTTGAAGCTTACACCCTGATAGTTCCGGCTCGCGACGGCCAGGGTTGCCGTTGCCCTGGGTCAATGCTTTTCCAGCTCCGGCCCTTACAACAGCCAGGAGTTCAGGTGCTTTTGAAGGGGGCAGGGTGCTTCGGTGAGGTGGGGTTGTTGGCGCAACTGTACCGTTCTATCGGGCGCAGATTTGGTGTTTGCCTGCCGTCACCCGCTTGAGGTAAAGAGTGAGGCGGACATCCTGTCGGTCAGTGGCGTGCGATTGCTATCTGGAAGATTTTCAGCCTGGCGCTGGAGAGCTGCTCGAATAATCGGGTGGGTGGCGCCTGTAATCCAAAAATACACAACCGCGCAACCTATGCATGGAGGGCGTTGGAAAGGCCTACCGATCGCAGCACTCGCCGATTCACATTTTTTCGGTTCTATACCCAACCGTATACTGCTGGGCTCAGGGCATGGCGGCAGAGCCGCGCCGGGAGCGATTTCCGGGCGCGTTGTGGTTCACTGGTCGTTGAACAAACGTTCAGGTAGGGCTTTGATTTGCGCAAAAGCTCCTTGGGATAGCGCATCTGGTTTGGACGCGCGTGGCGAAGCAACCGTTTTAAGCCAGATGCACTGGCCGAATCTTCCACGGCCCGTATAATAAGCCGTTTGTTCGACTGGGTTGACGGCATGGGCTGCCGCTGGCGCAGTCAATGCCCGACAATAACACGGAAGAAGCCATGATCATCAAGCCAAGAGTACGCGGTTTTATGTGTGTCACCACCCATCCGGTGGGGTGTGACGTCAACGTCAAACAGCAGATCGATTACGTCAAAAGCCAGGGGCCAATCGAGAACGGGCCCAAGCGGGTGCTGGTGATCGGCGCTTCCACCGGCTATGGCCTGGCTTCGCGGATTACGGCGGCATTTGCTTGTGGAGCATCGACCATTGGCTTGTTTTTTGAAAAGGAAGGCACCGAGCGCAAGCCGGGTACTGCCGGGTGGTACAACTCGGCGGCCTTTCACAAGTATGCCGAGGCCGAGGGTTTATATGCCACCAGCATCAATGGCGACGCGTTCTCCAACGAAATCAAGCAAAAAACCATTGACCTGATCAAGCGGGATCTGGGCCAGGTCGACCTGGTGGTCTATAGCCTGGCCTCGCCCCGGCGCCAGCATCCCGAGACGGGCGTGGTTTACAATTCCACGCTCAAGCCCATTGGCAAGGACGTGGTCCAGCGCGGTATCAATACCGACAAGCAGGCAGTGCAGGAGGTGAGCCTGGAGGCCGCCACCCAGGAAGAAATCGACAACACCGTGGCAGTGATGGGCGGCGAGGACTGGCAGATGTGGATAGAAGCGCTCGATGCGGCCGGGGTGCTTGCAGAGGGTGCAAAAACGACTGCTTATACCTACGTTGGTGAGCGTATTACCTGGGATATTTACTGGCACGGCACCATCGGAGCCGCCAAGCAGGATCTGGACAAGCGGGTGGTCGATATTCGCGCCAGACTGGCGGAAAAGGGCGGAGATGCGCGGGTCTCGGTATTGAAGGGCGTGGTGACCCAGGCGAGTTCGGCGATTCCGATCATGCCTCTCTACCTGTCCTTGTTGTTCAGGATTATGAAGGCGGACGGCTCCCACGAGGGCTGTATCGAACAGGTTGACGGCTTGTTTCGCAACAGCCTCTGCAGCGCCAACCCCGTTATGGACGAATCGGGGCGCCTGAGGGCGGATGGCCTCGAGCTCCGGCCCGAAGTACAGCAGGCGGTTGAACAGCTCTGGTCGCAGGTGACCACCGAAAACCTGCTCGAGTTGACCGACTTCAAAGGTTACCAGGCGGAGTT
Organism: Cellvibrionales bacterium; assembly: GCA_024645065.1. GTDB lineage: Bacteria > Pseudomonadota > Gammaproteobacteria > Pseudomonadales > JAHEGP01 > JAHEGP01. Next base: position 2,858 of record JAHEGP010000012.1, read on the forward strand.
CCTGCGCTTGTTTGGCTTCGGTATCGAGGGCGTGGATTACGAGGCCGATGTCGATCCGGTGGTGCCGATCGATAAGCTGGTATAGTTTGCGATCCTGATTATTCGCAAAGCTGCAAGATTCATTCGAATAGCGCCCCGGGCCTGGCACTGTAATCATTTCCTGCCCGGGTTCGCCGGTATCGCCGCCCGGGATCAAAAACCGGCCTGCAAAGCGTCTATCGGCTATGTTTAACAGTGATTATACTAAATCCACGTTATTGATTATTGGACCTCAATGTAATGGAAGCAGATAAAGAACGACTGGTCGATCCAAGCCCGGTAAGAAAATCCTCAGGCGGGCTCAGGCTGCGGGATATCCTGCTCGCGCTTATCGCGCTGGCGATCATCGCGGCGATTGCCTGGTTTATTATCAGGGACAAGGATCTGCCACCCGAACCGCCTATGGTGGGCGATATGCCGGTGCCAGCGGCGGCCCTGGAGCGCGCGCGTCGGGGTATCAATCCAGCGCAACCGCCACCGCCCCAGTTGACGGATGCCGAGCTGGCGCCGGTGGTGGCGCCGGAAAACCTGGACGGCAGTGATGCCCAGGTCAGCCGGGCGATAGAGGAGATGTCTCCGCCGTTGCTGGCCTGGTTTACTCCCAAGGAGCAGGTGCGCAAGTGGGTGGCGATGGCGGTACTGCTTTCTGAGGGTGACCTCATTAGCAAGAATCGCCCGCTGGCCTATCCCATGGATCCCTTCAAGGTTAACAAGCAGGGCGGCAGGCTGAGCATGAGCGAGGCCAATTTCAATCGCGCCAACGAACTCATCGACGCCATTCTCCGGATTCCACCACAGAAGCTGGCTGCCTATTACCGCCAGTGGTCACCGGTACTGGAAAAGTCCTATGCTGAACTGGGAATGGAAAGTAACTTTCATACCCATTTTGTCAGTTTGATTGACCGCGCCCTGGCAACCAAAACGCTGTCCCGGCCACCGGAGCTGTCCCAGCCCCACGTGCTCTATACCTATAGCGATGAGCAACTGGAGAATGCCAGTGACATCAACAAGCTGATGTGGCGGCTCGGGCCGGAAAATATGAAAAAGGTGCAGGCTTACCTGCTGGAGTTCAAAGCCGCGCTCTGACGCAGCAGGGTTTGGGGCGTGCAGCCTGAGGTGACACCGAGTTCATTAGAGGTGCCAGAGTTATGCCCGAACTGGTTCATGCCAAAGCGGTCCGGCTCGCACCGGGCCTGCGTCGCGTCACCGCCGCCAATCCCGGGGTGATGACGGGCACCGGCACCAATACCTATCTACTCGGCGAGCGGGATGTTGCGGTGGTCGATCCCGGCCCGGACATGCCGCAGCATGTCGATGCCATTCTGGCGGCGATTGAACACGGGGGCGGACGCTTGGCGCGGATCTTCGCAACCCACACCCATATGGATCATTCGCCCGCAACGGCCAGCCTTTTGCGACATCGCAAGGTGGAGGTCATCGGCGCCCTGGCGAGCGACCGTATGTTTCAGGATGCGGGTTTTTCCCCCGACATCGAGTGTAGCCATGACCAGGTCTTTGATGGCCCGGAGTACAGCCTGCGCGCCATCGCTACGCCGGGACATGTGAGCAATCATTTCTGTTTTCTGGAGCAGAACAGCGGTTACCTGATGACCGGTGACCATATCATGAACGGCTCAACCGTCGTCATCATTCCCCCCAGTGGCGATATGGCCGCGTATATCAACTCCCTGAAAATACTCCTGGACTATCCCTTGACGCGGCTGGCGCCGGGCCATGGTGACATCATGGAGAGTCCCGCGGCCGTGGTGCAATGGTTGGTGGACCATCGCTTGCAGCGCGAGGCGAGGGTGCTCGAGGTGTTGCGGGCTCATGGTGAGGCCACGGTCGATGAACTGGTGCTGGAGGTGTATAGCGATGTGCCGGTCGCGGTGCATCCAGTGGCCAAGCTGTCGCTACTGGCGCATTTAATCAAACTGGAGCAGGAGCGGCGGGCGGCGCAGGCCAATAAGCGCTGGTCTGCCGTTTCAATATAGCGGGCTTGACCGGGACGGTCCGATCCTGTTTTCATGGCAGTACATCAATTGTGGTTATTGCAGGGGAACGGTATGGATTCGGTCAGCTGGCGTTTTGGTTTGGCATGGGTGGCGGTGGTCTACTGCGCAGAAACGTGCGCTGGAACCATGTTCGACGACACCCATCGGTTTCATCTGGGTTATGCGCGCCAGGACGCAGATGCCAAGGTAACTTCGTCAGTAGATCCTTTGCCGCCCATTGAAATTGACCTGGAGGACGACCTCGACGCCGACAATTCCAGCGATTCCATTCTGGCTGCCTATCACTGGCGTTTTGCCGACAAGTGGTCTTTGGGCCTGACTTATCAGCGGCTGAAGCTGGACGGCGATGGTCTTGCCGCTCGCGATTTCAATTTTGATGGTGACGTATACCGGGCGGGGGCGCAGGTCGACACCGAATTTACGATGGACACCTACCGCCTCGATGTGGCCTACACGATTTTTCGCAACGACCAGTGGCAGGTCCGGGTGGGAGCGGGTGTTCACACCTTTGTGATAGACACATCCCTGGCGGCCCAGCTGTCGCTGGAGGGCGGAGAGGAAACACCCCTTGTCAATGAGTTCAGGCAAGATAGCGCCGATGTGTTGGCACCGCTACCCAACCTGCGCGCCGGGGTGACCTTTCTGGTTACGCCCAGGTGGAGTGTCGGTGGCAGTGCAGGTTGGCTGAGTTTGAACATCGGTGACTTCAGCGGTTCATACACCTATGCCGATGTTGCCACTGACTATCGCATCACCGAACGGTTTGGTATCGGCGCGTCCTATCAAATAGCGAAACTGGATGCCAAAATCGACGATAGCGATGGCTTCGATGAGGTCAATATCCAGCTGTCTGGCCCGAGCATATACCTGGTCTATGGGTTTTGATGCATCCCCGAATCTGACTGGTCGCAGGGTTGCAAGCGAGCTGTCTATTATCAGCCAATTATTCCCCGGGCGAGCCCAGCCCCGGCACATTGTGCCAGGGATTGGCGGCAAAAATGCGGTCTGACTTCCTCACGGTGACGGCGACTGGGTCGCCCTGGAAAAAATCATCCCAGGGGGTCTTCAGGGCGGTAATTACGATGTCGCCCGGCTCGATACGCTGGACCGCCCCTTGCAGTGACTGACCCTCGTAAAAGAGCCGATTGCAAACCTGCCCGGGCGAGCAAACCCGGTCGCCAGCCTCCAGCCAGTCGCGCCCCGGCTTTACAGGACGACTGCGCTCCAGTTCCAACTCGGCGTCGATAGTAAAAAATGGAGACGCCAAGCGCATTGTTAGCCGTGAACCCGCGACCTCCTGTTGCACCTTGGCCGGCAAGCCCAGCCAGTTATCCGGGTCGAGGCAGGCTTCGCTGCTGAGGGCTTGCAGGAGCAGGGTCTCGGGGCGGCCCTCGGGGTTGCTAACGTAGGTCTGCCACTCGGCTCTCAGGCCACAGGGGTCGCCATCCAGGCCGTAAATCGCCAGGCTCAGGTAAAAATTGTCCGGTTCATCGTCATAGAGGCGAACCGGCACGGGCGTCAATGCCCCGGCCAGGCCAACACTGGCGAGCAATGCTTCAGGGTCGGTCAGCAGGAAATGGTAGTGGCTCTCCGGCACCGACTCTGCCATGGAGGCAGGCAACAGGGCTGCCCCATCCCCGGCGACGGCGGCTTCTGCCTGGCTCAACACGGTCCTGGGATAAAAATTGTTTTTGAAACCGACCAATGTTTGGCGGTAGGCATCGGTCGCATCAAGGTAGGTGGCGTCCAGGTTCCACCAGGGTGAGATCACGAAATCCAGCGGATTCAGGTAGACCAGCGTATGCACCGGGGCAGCATTGACGTACTGCGCCCAGCGACTGTTATCGAGCAGGGTGACATCCCCTGGAGCTACTCTTACTGCATCCCGGTTGTAAACGCTGGCATTGTAAAGGCCCCTATCGGCCACCGCATTACCCCAGTATATATAGTCGTTGGCGGCGACAAACTCGCGGTCGAATGCCACCCGCGATTCAGGGGATTGCGGCCAGTCGATGCGGGAGTTGAAATACAGGGCCTCTTCTCCGGTAGCCGGCTCCACGACGCCAACATAACTGTTGATAGCACCCCGTTCCAGTACATGGCTAACCGGCTCCGGCAGAGTCAACAGCCTGACCGAGTCGGCTGAGATGTTCTCGGCGGCAGCCTGGATCACCAAAAATCGGGGTTCCGAACTCCCGGGATCGTTTACGAAAACAGACCATTCGGCGCGGGCGCCCTCTACCAGCCCCCCCGACGATGGATACAGGTTGACTACCAGGAAATATCGCGGTGATTCGGTGTCGATGATGCGAACAGGTGCGAGGGTAAACCCCCGCGGCAAGTGCTCAAGCTCGAATTCCCTTATCAGCGCCTGGTTCCTGAATTCGAAGTTGATGAAAACAGAGTTGGGAGCATCGCCAACATTGAAGTACAGCCAGGGCTGATTGCCGCCCTCCGTCACCGCTTCGTTGTAGTCGACGGCGTCCATTTCGATGAAAAGCGTCTTTAAAAGCGCCTGGATGTCGGTGCCGGCTGATAGACCGTCGAGCTTGATGGTCAGGGAATTTGCGCTGGCCATGATGTCGGGTTGGCTTATCTCGGGAAGCAGGCCCAGCAGGCGCTCGGCAAAGGTTTCGGCGTTGTCACTGACCAGTCGGGCACTGCCGTTGATCGCCCCGGACTCGTATCCGAATTCAGCCATAGCCACGTCAGCCTGGCTCAAGCTCGAGGCGCCGCTGCCGGGAGCACGGACTGCACGATACAGCCCGGGCAAACCGTATACAAAGCTGACCGGATTCGGTGTGTCCAGAACTTCCAGGTGGGATGCGATGGCACTCTTGTGGATATTGGCCGCTTGCCCGGTGTGCACGCCGATAACAAGCTCCAGGTTGCGACGCGGCCCTATCGCCAGGGTTTTGTCATCGATCCAGGTTTCAAACAGCGCTGTCTGCGCCAGCGGCTGCAGCGAGTAGCCCTGATAGCTTGCCGCGGTTTCCCCGGCGGTAGCCACCGCATTGCTGTGACCCGGGCCAGTCGGCGGTGCGTCCGCAAAGCGGGCAATCAGGATAAAGCCGTCCTCGGCAGCAAGGGTTTGCCCGAGAATCAGTCGCTCCACACCGGCTCCATCATCAGTGCTTGCACTCGAATGGCTCAGGTAGTGACGAATGATATCCGTTGGCTTGTGCCGCCAGGGATCGACAATCTCGTCCAGAAACCATGGGGCCGTATCTGCAGGGTTGCGCAGCTGCATAGCGCCCCGGGTAGAAGCGGGCAGCAGATGGAGGGGGTTCGCGGCTTCTGGACGGCTGTTTGAGTCTTCGATCGATTGCACGCATCCCGCCAGCATTGTGCCGCAAATGAGAGTAGCCAGAAGCCGGTAGCAGCGGCCCCGGTTACCGGTGTCGATCAGCAAATGCGTTGCCATGGTCCAGGCCCTGTGAAGTTCATTCCCGATATCGTCGGCGCGATCCTCGTGTACGCTGCAAATGACCCTGCGGTTCATCGATCCGGGGCCGCCCGACAATGCCCGGCCATTCCTTCGTCGTGTTAGGCATCGGGCGACGATTTCGGGTGCCCCCGCACCTTCGTGCATCACCGTCCCGGCCGAGAATTACCAGCCAATGCCAGACGTTTGTGCTATAGTCGCGGCCGTTTTCACTGGCGGCATTCGCGGTGGATGCGGTGTTTGTTGCACAGTTTCAATTCTGCCGGCAGCCCAGGGCTAATATATTTGGGTTGCTTGATCCGCCAGGCCATTCCCGCTTTACTTTTCACACGACAGATTGCGCAAGCTATGGATGCGAAAGCATGGAGAACTCCTCTGGTGATCATTGGCCTGGCGGCATTGCTGGCCGCGATTCTGGTCGGGCTAAAGCCCAGGCCTGAAGTTATCACGCCAGCGCGCAAACCGCTTTTGGTTGACGTATTGCAGGTAAGCCCTGGCAATCTTGTCATCAACGTGCATGCCCAGGGCATTGTTCGGCCGAGCTCTCAAACCAGCCTTGTCAGCGAGGTGCCTGGCCGGGTCGTGGAAGTGTCCAGCAACTTTAATGCCGGTGGTTTCTTGCGCTCGGGTGAGGTGCTGCTGCGCCTCGATGATCGCGATTTTCGTGCTCGACTGAAACAGGCCGAGGCCCTGGTGGCCCAGGCGAGCAGTGCATTGGCCCAGGAGCAAGGCCGGGTAGCGGTAGCCCGACACGAGTGGCAGCAACGCACGCGTCGCAATGCCCTGAGCGAAGAGGCCCGGCGCCTGGCGCTGCGACAGCCGCAGTTGCTGGAAGCACAGGCGCAACTGGAATCTGCACAGGCCAGCCTGGACCAGGCCAGGCTCGACCTGGAAAGGACGGTGGTCATCGCGCCCTACGATGGTTTGGTCGAGGCCAGGCAGGTCGATATTGGCCAGTATGTGACCACCGGCATGCCGCTTGGCACCATCCTGGCGGTAGATGACGCCGAGATAAGGCTGGCAATCCCGGAAAGCAAACTTGGCTATCTTTCACTTCCCGATCCGCTCCAGGCTGCGGGGGGCGATCGGCCAGCGGTGGAAATAAGCCATAGCCTGGACGGCGAAACGCGCACCTGGCTGGCAGAGTTGGTGCGCACCGAGGGAGTCGTCGATGAGCGCAGCCGCTCTTTGTTCGTAGTCGCCCGCCTCAATGACCCCTATGGCATATACCGCGACCTGACGCCCAAAGAGCTTATGCCGCTGCGGTTTGGTATGTTCGTCGATGCTCGCATCGAGGGCCGGCGAGTGGCTGGGGTAATCTCGCTGCCGCGTGCTATTATCCGCCCCGGTAATCTGGTCTGGATAGTCGACGACAGCAATCGCTTGCAGGAGCGCAAGGTCAAGCTGCTGCGTACCGACGGCGCCGAGATATTTGTGACCGGGGGGCTGGAGGACGGTGACAAGGTCTGTGTCACGAGCGTTGGCCCGGTGTTGCCGAATACCCCGGTGAATATTGCGTCGGTGATACGCCAGGAGAGTGCACGCCAGAACGATGCCGAGATCCCCGTTGCACCGCTGCCCGCCGGGCCCGGCACTGAATCCGGAACCGGAAACCGGGCGCCCGCTTCCGCCGCAGAACAAGACAGTGTCTCCCCGGGTTAGCGGTGCAGTGTGTGCTCAGGTTCCAGACCACGGTAAATCCCCATGAGTGACCCCAACAGTCACAAAGGCCTGATCGCCTGGTTCGCACGCAACCCCGTCGCGGCCAACTTACTGATGTTCCTGGTGATCGCGCTGGGTGTGTTGTCGGTGTTTACCATCAAGAAGGACATCATGCCCGCCATTGATAGCCACATGATCCAGGTCATGCAGGTGTATCCCGGTGCAGCCCCCAGCGAAGTCGAAAAGGGGATCGTACTCAAGATTGAGGAAGCGGTTAAGGATGTTAACGGTATCAAACGCATCGAGTCACGGGCGTATGACTCGGCGGCCAACATAAAAATAGAGGCCCAGCACGGGGTGGCAATCGATACCCTGCTCAATGAGGTTAAAATCCAGATCGACAGCATCGCCACTTTCCCGGAAGAAGCCGAGCGGCCCGTGATATCCAGGATCGACTGGATGGCGCATGCGGTGCAGTTACAGCTCTTTGGCAACATCAATGAGCATTCCGCGAAGCTGCTTGCCGAGGAAATGAAGCAGGAGCTACTGGCGCTGCCGGATGTCGGTCGAATTGAGATTCATGGCGTGCGCGACAGTGAGATTGCGATAGAGATCGACGAATCGCTGCTGCGCAAATACGGACTCACCCTGGGGCAGGTCGCGCAAACTATCGCCGCTGGCTCGATTGACCTGCCCGCCGGCAGTATACGCGCCCAAAGCGGCGACATATTGCTGCGCACCCGGGGCCAGGCTTACGACCAGAAGCAGTTTGAGCAGGTGGTGTTGCTCACCTGGCCCGATGGCACGAGGCTCACCCTGGGCGATATCGCCACCATAAAGGACGGGTTTGTCGAGACCGACGGCTATGCCATTTTTGATGGTGCCTACACCGTGGCCCTGACAGCCTATGCGGTGGGTGATCAGGATATTATCAAAGTGGCGGATGCGGTTAAGGGGTATATGCAGCGCAAGGCGGCAACCCTGCCCCAAGGGGTACACCTGGACTACTGGGCCGACACCACCTACTACCTCGACCAGCGCTTGTCGATGATGCTGCGCAATCTTGGTCTTGGAGCGATCCTGGTGTTCATCACCCTTGGCCTGTTTATGGAGCTGCGGATTGCCTTTTGGGTCATGCTGGGGCTGCCGATCTGCTTTCTCGGGGCGCTGGCGATGCTGCCGATGCCCGGTATCGATGTCAGTATCAACATGATGAGTCTGTTCGGCTTTATCCTGGTCCTGGGCATTGTGGTCGATGATGCCATCATTATCGGTGAGAGCGTGCACGACAGCGTGCGTCGTCATGGACACTCCCTCGACCGAGTCATCAGGGGTGCCCAGCGGGTGGCGATGCCCGCCACCTTCGGCGTACTCACCACGATTGCCGCCTTTGCACCCACCCTGTTCATGCAGGGCCCCTATGCCAATTTCCTGCTGTCGTTTGGTGCTGTGGTCATTCTGTGCCTGCTGTTTTCGCTGGTGGAGTCGAAGTGGATTCTGCCTGCTCACCTGGCGCATAGCGGCACTGGCGGATGGTTTCACTCACCTCACCAGCAACGCTTGCAGCAGGCAAATAATGAAGCACTGGACAGGTTTATCGCCAATCACTACCGACCTTTCCTGGAAAAGACCATCGCCAATCGCTATACCACTGTGGCAGCTTTTCTGGGGGTGCTGATCCTGGTGGTTGGTCTCATTGCCGGTGGCTGGATTCGCTACGTGATGATGGCGGACCAGGCCGGCGACTATATCCAGGCCAACCTCGAGATGGTGCGTGGCACCCCGGACTACAAAACCCGCGAGGCGCTGCAACGGATGCGGGATGCACTGGGGGAGATAGAGGCGGAATATCAGCAGCAACATGGCGCTGGCGAGCGCTTTTACCAGCATGTCTTCAGCTACAGTGTCGAGGGTCGCATCGGCTTCTTTATGCTCGAGTTGGTGCGGCCCGATGTGCGCAAGCTGCAGGCCAGTGAAGTGGTGCACCGATGGCGGGAAAAGGTGGGAGATATTCCCGGTGCAAGGGTATTGTCATTCACTGAACTCGAGGGTCCGGGCGACAAGGACCTGAAATTCAATATCGTGGGCAAGGATACGGAACAACTGCAACTCGCCGCTGCCGAACTTGAGCAAAAGCTGCACAGCTACTACGGTGTCTTTGACATTGAAAATGGCTCTGGCGATCTGGTCAGCGAAATTCACCTCGACATCAAACCCAGCGCCGAAGCTCTCGGACTGACCCTGTTTGATGTCGGTCGACAGGTAAGAGACGCGTTTTATGGCGCCGAGGCGCAGCGCCTGCAGCGCGGCAACGACGAAGTCAAAGTGATGGTGCGCTACCCGCTGAGCGAACGCCGCACGGTGGCCGACCTGGAAAACATGTACATCCGCACACCCGACGGGGCTGAAGTCCCCCTGCTGTCGGTGGCCGAGCTTGAGTTCAGGCCCGCCATGGCCGAATCGATACGGGTTAACAGGGCCACAGCGGTGCCGGTTTCAGCCGAGGTCGACAAAGCCGTGCTGGAGCCAAACAAGGTGGTACGCGAGATCACTGGCCCGTTTTTTGCCGAGCAGGTAAAGAAGTATCCCGAACTTGTCTACAAACTCGATGGCGATGCGCTGGAAAGCAAGAACATAGAGGACTATATGTTCAAGGGCTTCGTCCTGTCACTGTTTGCCATTTATGCGTTGTTGGCTATCCCGCTCAAGTCCTATGTACAGCCCCTGATGGTGATGAGCGTGATACCCTTTGGCGTGATCGGAGCCGCCGTCGGGCATGTCATCATGGGTGGAATGCCCCTGAGTATGATGTCGCTGATGGGCGTCATAGCGCTATCGGGAGTGGTGGTGAATGACAGCCTGATCCTGGTTGAATTCGTCAACCGGGATGTTCGTGGCAAGCACAAAGCGATTCATCAAGCCGTGGTCGATGCCGGATGCCGGCGGTTTCGTGCGATAATGCTGACATCGTTGACCACATTCCTGGGAATTCTTCCCATGCTGCTCGAAGGCAGCGCCGAGGCACAGTTCATGGTGCCAATGGCGGTCTCGCTGGGTTTCGGTATCGTTTTTGCCACGGTCATTTCATTGCTTTTTGTCCCCAACCTGTACGTCATTGCCGAAGACGTCAAGGCGCTGCTGTCCGGCTCGGCAAGCGGCGGTGAGACTAGCGGGCGCGAAGCCTGAGGCAGGCCGAATTGATCAGGAGGTGGACTCTAGCAAGTTAACGGGAATACCGCGTGCCGTCAGATTTTCCCCAGGGCTTGAAAATCGACCCCGGATTCTTTTAAATTTCGCATTTTTCGAAAGCACAGCCAACAATTGAGGTACTGCATGATTGAGATAAGCCATCTCAGTAAGGAGTTTGGCCATTTCGCAGCGGTTAGGGATTTGACGTTTAACGTTGCGCCTGGCGAGGTGTTGGGATTTCTTGGCCCCAACGGCGCCGGCAAGACGACCACCATGCGAATGATTACCGGTTTTATCGCCCCAAGCAGCGGCTCGGTTTCGATCTACGGCCACGATATCCAGGCTGACCCCATAGGCGCCAAGCGCCGGCTGGGGTACTTGCCTGAGGGTGCGCCCGCCTATGGCGATATGACTCCGGCGCGCTTTCTCGCTTTTGTGGCGGATATCCGGGGATTGCGCGGCGGGCAGAAAAAGCAGCGTATCGAGGCGATGGTTTCGGAGCTGGAATTACAGTCGGTATGGCACCGTCCCATCGAAACCCTCTCCAAGGGTTTCAAGCGCCGGGTCGGCCTGGCCCAGGCGCTGATTCACGATCCACAGGTGCTGGTGCTGGACGAACCGACCGACGGCCTCGACCCCAATCAGAAACAGCAGGTGCGCGAGCTTATCCGGCGTATCGCCGCCGACAAGATCATTTTGGTATCGACCCATATTCTGGAGGAAGTCAGCGCGGTTTGCAGTCGAGCGATGATTATCGCGGCGGGCAGGCTTGTGGCAGACGGCAGCCCGGCGCAGCTGCAGGCACAGTCGCGCAATCATGGCGCGGTGGTGCTGCAGCTTCCGGTTCAAGAGGGTCTGCAGCAACAATTGGCGGCAATTCCCGGGGTTGGCGAGGTGGAGGCGGATGCGGCACAGCCGGGTCGCTTCAGGCTGATTCCCGAAACCGGCAAGGATATTCTGCTGGCGGTATCGGCACACATTAGCGGTGCCGGTTGGCAAATAGCAGAGCTGCGCCAGGAAGAGGGTCGCCTGGACGACGTATTCAGGGCGCTGACATCCCGGGCCGGGGAGGATTTGCACTAATGGGCGGTAATGTGGGAGTGATTTTCAGGCGCGAGTTGGCATCGTATTTTTCGACACCGCTAGCCTATGTGTTCATCGTGATCTTCCTCGTGCTCACGGGCATTTTTACTTTTTTTATGGGGAACTTCTACGAGCGTGGCCAGGCGGATCTCGCGCCATTTTTCAGTTTTCATCCATGGCTCTACCTGTTCCTGGTGCCGGCTGTTTCCATGCGCCTGTGGGCTGAGGAGCGAAAGACCGGCAGCATCGAGTTGCTGCTGACCTTGCCGGTTCGCACCTGGCAGGCGGTGGTCGGCAAATTCCTGGCTGCCTGGGTATTTGCCGGCCTGGCGCTGGTACTAACTTTTCCACTATGGCTGACGGTCAACTATCTGGGAGAACCGGACAACGGCGTTATCCTGGCTGCCTATATTGGCAGTTGGCTGATGGCCGGCGCCTATCTGGCGATCGGAAGCTGTATTTCTGCTGCGACCAACAACCAGGTGATCGCCTTTATTATCACCGTAACGGTCTGCTTCCTGTTTGTTGCAGCGGGCTCTCCGATCGTTATGAACCTGTTTACCTCCTGGTCCGATAATCAACTGTGGAGCGCGATTGCCAGCGCCAGTTTCCTGGTGCGGTTCGAGTCGATCAGCAAGGGCGTACTGGACTTCAGGGACTTGTTTTATTTTGGCTGGATGATGATTTTGTGGCTTGCTGCAACGGTCATCGTCATCGATATGAAAAAGGCACAATAGACATGGGAGCTAAGAAGCATATTTCCGCAACAATCAAGCTGGTATTTTTGGGCTTGCTCGGCCTGGTGTTGCTGGTGGCGGGGCAGGTTTGGTTCAAGCACCTGCGGGTTGATCTCACCGAAGACAAGGTTTTCACCCTTAGCGATGGCACTCGTAATATTGTCAGCGACCTGGAACAACCTGTCGAGCTGCTGTTCTTCTATTCAGAGAAGGCCATGCGCGAGACACCCACATTGCGCAACTATGCCCAGCGTATTGAAAACCTGCTGGAAGAGTTCGCACTGCTGTCCGGTGGCAAGTTGGAACTGCAAAAAATTGATCCCGAGCCCTTCTCCGAGATGGAGGACCGGGCCACTGAATTGGGCATGCAAGCGGTGCCGGTAAGGGTAGGCGCACCACAGTTGTACCTGGGTCTTGCCGCAGTGGGCGCCAATGGTAAGGAGGAAGTCATCACCTTTTTTCACCCGAACCGGCAACAATTCCTGGAGTACGATATTGCCAAGGCAATTTACCTCGCGGCGCGGGATGCTCCACCCAAAATTGGCCTGATCAGCGGCTTGCCGGTTAACGGGGGGCTCGATATGGCCAGCCGTTCCATGCGCAGGCCCTGGGCATCGGTGCAGCAATTACAGCAGCTGTACGAGCTTGTCGACCTGGGCCCAAGCCCGCTGCAGATTCCGGAGGATGTTGATTTGCTGTTGATCATACATCCGGCGAGCGTGGGCGAGCAGGCACTCTATGCGATTGACCAGTTCGTGTTGTCGGGTCGCAACGCCATTGTGTTCGTTGACCCGTTTGCCGAAACGGCCGCCCCGGAGCCGGGCTCGGCGCCCATGCCCGGCAGTGCCCCGACGGCGTCTGGCATGCCGCGCCTGTTCGAGGCCTGGGGGATAGAGATGGTGCCGGACAAGGTCCTGGGTGATGCGGCCCACGCGATGTTGGTCAACATCGCCGACGACCAGCCACCGGCTCGCAACCTGGTGTTGCTTGGTCTGGGCGCAGCGAATATCGACCAGGAAGAACTTGTGACCGAGGCGCTGGAAACGCTGAACGTATCCAGTACCGGGTCCTGGCGTCGGCTCGAGGGTGCAAGCACCCAATGGCGCGATCTGGTTTGGTCATCCAAGGCAGCCGCATTGATCGATGCCGCCAAGCTGCAGAATCTGATGGATCCCAATCGCCTGTTCGATGGCTTTGCGCCAGACGGCGTCAGTCATGTCGTAGCGGGACAGCTGTCGGGCGAAGTTAAAACCGCTTTCCCGGATGGTAAGCCAGCTGTTCTGGACAAGCAGGAGGCCGACCCTCCTGCAGACAGCAAGGAAGACAGGGAACCTGAGGACGACGCGGATGCCGAGGCCGCTGCTGCCCGCGAACCGGGAGAGGAAAAAGCAGAGCCGGGACTGCAGCAGGGGAACATCAATGTGCTCCTGGTTGCCGACACCGACCTGCTGACGGATCGGCTGTGGGTGCAGGCGCAGACATTTTTTGGCCAGCCGGTGCTGTCGCCATTTGCTGACAATGGGTCCTTATTGATCAATGCGGCAGATTACCTGGTTGGCAGTGCTGACCTGATCTCGATTCGCAGTCGCGGCACATTCAACCGGCCCTTCACTCGGGTACATGAAATCCAGCGAGCCGCAGAGGTAGACTACCGCGCGACGGCCGATGAATTAACAGCGCAACTCGAAGCGACGGAACGAAAACTCAATGAGCTTCAGCAGTTGAAAACCGGCGAGGACAAACAGGTGTTGAGCCCGGAGCAGGAGCAGGCGGTGGATCAATTCCTGGCACAAAAGCTTGAAATCCGAAAATCGCTGCGCGAGGTTCAACATCAGTTGACCCGGGATATCGAGACTTTGGGAACAAAGCTGAAACTGATCAATATCGGCCTGGTTCCCCTGTTATTGACGGTACTGATGCTGGTATTTACGGGGCTGCGCCGGCGCCGGCAGTATTGATGGTGGAGAGCGGGTAGAGTCAGGAAGCAGCACTGCTGGACAAGCTGCGGCAAAATCGACTGTGTTGTGTTGTCGATTTCGTGAGCAGGGGAAAATCACATGGTGTCCTCGGGGGGTTGCAGTTGCCGCGCTGCTCCGGCTTCAACGGCCACTGCATTGTGGGGCCAGGTTTTCCTCGGTCCGAATGGTGCGAAGTTTGCGCACGGCATCTTTCAATTTGCGCTCGGTATCGCTGCGGTCGAGCAGGACGGGGTCATCGCGTTCCAGTGTGGGGTACAGGGTGGCGGCCTTGTCGTAGTTGTTCTGGTCGGCGTAGGCAATAGCTTCAAGCCAGACGCCGCTGAGCGCATGGTTGCGGTTTTGGTCCTGCTGACCCTTGGTGGCCAATGCCAGGGCCCGGTCATAATCGCAGGCAACGAGGGCCAGGAAGCCGTTATAGTTATCTTCGCCAAACTCGCTGGCATAGCGCTGACTTTGTTGTTGATCGACCCTGGCTCCTGACGCGGCTCCGGCCGCCGCGCCGCTGGCGGCGCCGATTGCAGCACCCGCTGCCGCTCCCCCCAGGGCATCTCCGCCAAAAATCAAACCACTGACCAGTCCCCCGACCGCGCCGCCGACGGCGCCGCTGGCGGCTCCCTGTTTGGCGCCCTCAGCGCTTTTGGGACCGGCACAGCCGGTCGCCAGAAGAGCAATGAGAGCAATCGCTGCAAATTGACCGGGTCGACGCATTGGTTCTCCACTCCTTGTTAAGTTTGTTTTGCCCATCGTGGGCACGGGTGACTATTGTAGGCCAGTGGGGGGCGCTGTGGCTATGATAGCCAGGGTGCCGGATTTTAAGCATATAGGGAATTGGTATAACCTTTTGGTTGCAGTGGATACGACGATTCTCTATATTTCCGCTCCCATCAGGCAAATAAGGAACAGGCGATGGCCCTTGGCGGGTTAATGACCCTGGCAGCGGAACCCTTGGATAGCGCAATCGATAACCTGGATTTGGCAGCGCAAAATGCGATTCTGCGAGATTATACCCCCGAGGATATCGTGCGTTGGGCGCTGTCCCTGAACCAGCCTGTCATTGCCAGCACCAGTTTCAGTCCCAACTCTGCGGTCATGTTGCACCTGGTGGCGAACGTTGCACCGGAGCTGCCGATTATCTGGGTGGACAGTGGCTATAACACCCGGGATACCTATCTTGTCGCAGAGCAACTGATCGCCGATCTCAAGCTTAACATCCATGTGTATACCCCGCGCATGACCGCCGCCCGGCGCGATGCGCTGATGGGCATCCCGATGCCGGGTGAGGACGAGTCCTTACATCGTGAATTCACCCGCCAGGTCAAGCTCGAACCCTTCGCTGAGGCCATCGATGCATTCAAGCCGAAAATCTGGTTGGCGGGTATTCGTGCCGAGGAGACAGCGTTTCGCAAAACCCTCAATATTTTGTCCTGGGATAATCGGGGCATTTTAAAGGTAGCGCCGCTGTTTCACTGTGAAGAAGGTGATTTGGACGACTATATGCGGCGCTATGAGTTGCCCAGCTGCCGCAAGTACTTCGATCCTACGAAGGTGGCCGACGATCGCGAATGTGGGCTGCATACCGGTGCCTGACGCCTCTGGTAAAACGGTGCCGTAGCAGCATCACCCAGCGATACTCAGCTGAAATCGGTGATGAGGCGTTCCAGTGTTTCCCGCATCTGCTGGCGTTGCTGGCTTTCCAGTTCTTGCATTTGCCGCCGGTATTTCCGCTTTTCAGACTTGTCCAGCTCCTGCCACCGCTCCAGGCGCGGAATGTGAGCGGTAGCCTCGCTCAAATGAAAGACCCCCGCGTAGCGCTGCCGCGGGCGGTTGCCGTCGTCGAGGTAGTCGAGCAGGGTCGCGATGCGAATCGCGGCCTCGGTGGTGTCGACCTGTTTACTGAGTGCTCCTCTGGCCAACACCACGATACTCATTTTGGCCTGGTGCCGCGCACGGTTGTCGTGTCCCGGCGCCGGGTCCTGCCGAGCCTTGCTCGCGCGATTCAGTCGCAACAGCAAAAGGAGCGCCCAGCTAGCCAGGCCCGCGATGATCAGGGCGGCGACGATGACCACTGGCGTGAGAGTGCTGCTTTCCATATTGAACCCCAAATGCGTCGGTGATGGGCCTGGTGTAAGCGAAAATAAACCGAGGCCGCGGGCAGTATACGCAGTATCGCTGTGATTTCGATCACCGTCCCCGGATGGCAAACCCGGGGTGGTTGGGTCGGAATCGAGTGGCCGAAACCCGGACCCCCGGGCCTGTAACTCGATCCGGGGCCGGGGTAGAATGCGGGTCAAACTTTAGCGCGGGATTTCTATGACCAGTATCGGCACACCGTTTTCCAGCACTGCTACCCGGGTAATGTTGCTGGGGGCCGGCGAATTGGGTAAGGAGGTGGCGATCGAATTGCAGCGCCTGGGTGTAGAGGTGATAGCCGTCGACCGCTATCCGGACGCGCCAGCCATGCAAGTGGCGGATCGCAGTTATACCTTGTCGATGCTCGATGGCGACGCCCTGAGAAAGCTGGTTGAGCAGGAGCAACCCCGGCTGATCGTGCCGGAGATCGAGGCAATTGCTACCGCAACTCTGGTGGACCTCGAGCGGGAGGGCTTCCAGGTGATCCCTACCGCGCGGGCGACTCGCCTCACCATGAATCGTGAGGGCATTCGCAGACTGGCTGCCCGGGAGTTGGGCCTGGCGACCTCACCCTACCGGTTTGCCGGTGATCACGATGAGTTTGTTGCCGCCGTCGAGGCGATTGGCATGCCTTGTATCGTCAAACCCGTCATGAGCTCCTCAGGCAAGGGGCAGAGCACCATCAATACCGCGGCCGACGTCGATACCGCCTGGAATTATGCCCAGGAGGGTGGCCGTGCCGGAGCGGGGCGGGTCATCGTTGAGGGAATGATTGACTTTGATTACGAAATCACCCTGTTGACGATTCGACACAGGGGTGGCACCAGTTTTTGCCTGCCGATCGGTCACCGCCAGGCCGATGGTGATTACCAGGAGTCCTGGCAACCCCAGCCGATGAGCGATCTCGTCCGGGATAAATCCCGGACTATCGCGGCCAGTGTGTGTGAAGCCCTGGGTGGCAAGGGATTGTTCGGCGTGGAGTTGTTTATCAAGGGTGATGAGGTTTATTTCAGCGAGGTGTCACCCCGGCCCCACGATACCGGCATGGTGACCCTGATCTCCCAGGACCTGAGTGAGTTTGCCCTGCATGTGAGGGCAATACTCGACCTGCCGATTCCCAATATCGCCCAGCACGGTCCCTCGGCCTCCAGCGTAATTCTGGTGGAGGGCCATTCCAGCAAGACGCTTTTTGGCAACCTGCAGCAAGCACTGGAGGAGCCTGATACCCAGCTGCGCTTGTTCGGTAAGCCGGAAGTGGCGGGGCGCCGCCGGATGGGCGTTGCACTGGCACGGGCAGAGTCCCTGGAGGCGGCACGCGAGAAGGCTAACGCTGCTGCGGCGGCTGTGAAAATCGAATTATAGGCGTGTTGCGAAACCCACATTGAGGTGCCTCGCGCCGGACTGGCAGCAGCGCAACCGCTCGAGTGCGGACTGTCGCTTTTTATCTCTGGTGCTGGAGGCGCGCGTTTCACGGTTAAGTGCAGTATGCTTTTCTTGTCGGTCTTGCCCGGATTGATGGCGCGAATAAGCCGCGCTGTTCGACACCCCTCGCGACGGCAAAAAGAGAGTAGAATCAGGGCTGAAGAGGCAATAAAAAAACCAAGTGCATTGGGGGTCGCATTCCAGTGACTGAATCAGTGCCAATTTTGGAGAGCGCCGATATGTTGATTGGGGTACCGAAGGAGATCAAGAACCACGAATATCGCGTCGGCCTGACCCCTGCGGGAGTAGGGGAGCTGGTGCGAGCAGGGCATCAGGTGCTGGTGGAAGCCCGGGGCGGTGCATCGATCGGTTTCGAGGACGACGACTACAGGGCTGCCGGAGCCAGTGTTGCCGCTACGGCGAAGCAGGTATTTGACGCGGCCGAAATGATCGTCAAGGTGAAGGAACCGCAGCCGGGGGAATGCGACATGTTGTCGCCCGGGCAGATACTGTTCACTTACCTGCATCTCGCTCCCGACCCACGACAAACGGAGCTGCTGGTCAAGAGCGGGGTTACGGCGATCGCCTATGAAACAGTCACTGACGCCCGGGGTACCCTGCCGCTGCTGGCGCCAATGAGCGAGGTTGCTGGCCGTATGTCGATTCAGGCCGGTGCATTTTACCTCGAGAAGGAAAACGGTGGGCTCGGTGTTTTGCTCGGGGGCGTGCCCGGCGTCGAGGCGGCACGGGTATTGATTATCGGCGGTGGTGTGGTGGGTGAAAATGCGGCGCGCATGGCCGTGGGACTGGGCGCCAAGGTTTCGGTGCTGGATCGCTCCCACGACCGGCTCAAGTACCTGGATGGTATCTTTGCAGGTCGGTTACAGACAATTTACTCTACTGCCGAGGCGATTGAAAAATATGCATTGGAGGCAGACCTGGTCGTGGGCGCCGTGCTGATTCCCGGAGCCGCCGCACCCAGGCTCATCAGTCGCGATTTGGTCAGCCGAATGAAAAAGGGAGCGGTAATGGTTGACGTGGCGATTGACCAGGGCGGTTGTTTTGAAACCAGCCGGCCCACCACGCACCAGGACCCTGTCTATGCAGTCGATGAGGTGATTCACTATTGTGTGGCCAATATGCCAGGGGGTGTTGCCCGCACCTCAACCATGGCGCTTACCCACGCCACTCTGCCGTTTGCGGTGAAGCTGGCTGATCGGGGCTTGCAGGCCCTGGTGGATGACCCCCACTTGCGCAACGGCCTTAACGTGCACGCCGGTATGCTCACATGCCAGCCGGTAGCGGAGGCTCTGGGGTACCAGTTTGTAGAGCCACTAACCGCCCTGGGCAAGGCCTGATCACGGGCCTGAGCCTGGTGCGCGCGGTGTCAAAGGTATTCCAGTTGCTGTTGATACAACACGGCGTCAAGTTGGCTGGCGTGCTCCTCAATCGCGGCGCAGGTGCTTTGCACTGCGGCTTTGTTGGGTCCAACGCAGACAAAGCACCACTGGGCCTTGTCCCACTGGTCCGGGTAGGCGCTTTCACAGGTCGCTACGTTGCTGAGGCGACCAAAGCGATCTTTCAAGCCCCTGAGTCGCTGGCGCTTTTCCTTTAGCGACCGGCAGCCCTCAAGATGGAAGTCGAGGGTAAGTACGGCGAGCTGCATCACACAGCTTCAAAGCGCATCGATAAATCGATGGCGTTGGCGTCCTTGGTCAGCGCGCCGATCGAAATAAAGTCGACACCACTCTTGGCGATATTGCGGATGGTTTGTCGGGTCACACCGCCAGAGGCTTCCAGCCTGGCCTCGCCCGCATTGATTCGCACAGCTTCTCGCAACTGGTTGGGGCTGAAGTTATCAAGCATGATGATGTCGGCGCCGGCATCAATGGCCTGCCGTAATTGTTGCAGGTCCTCCACTTCCACTTCCACCTGCCGATCGGGATGATTGCTTCTTGCCTGAGCAACGGCGGCCGCGATAGAGCCGCAGGCGACGATATGATTCTCCTTGATCAAAAAGGCATCATACAGGCCAATTCGGTGATTTTGACAGCCGCCGCACATAACCGCATATTTCTGTGCTGTGCGCAGTCCCGGTATGGTTTTGCGGGTGTCGAGAAGCACCACTTCGGTGTCTGCGACCAGGTCTGCGTAAACCCTGGCATTGGTCGCGGTTGCCGATAATAACTGGAGAAAATTCAGAGCGGTGCGTTCACCCGTCAGGATCGCCCGGGCGTTGCCCCGCACGCTAAACAACGGTTGGTCTGCAGTCACCATTTCGCCGTCGTTGCAGTGCCATTCAACCAGTATCCCGGGGTCGAGCCGCCGGAAAACCTCGTCAACCCACTCCTGGCCACAGATGATGGCTTGTTCGCGGCTTATGACATGGGCCACCGCAGTTTGCCCGGCGGGGATCAGTTCGGCGCTAATATCACCGCTGCCAATATCCTCCGACAGCGCAGTTTCGACGGCTTGTCGCAGGTCGGGCAAAAAATGTTCGGGTACTTGCATAATAGAGACTCTTGATATTCAGGTCGGTAGTGTAGCAGTACTGTTCGCCGGAATCAGCGCCCCGGGCGAGGCGCGCAAACAGTTGCAACATCAGCCATCTCAAGCGCCGCGATGTCGCCTGGCGGTGCCGGGATGTCCGGCCACTGACCGCACTAAACCCATGCCCCCGGTGGCCGCGAACTTCAAGCTGTGATCAGCTCTGGATCAGCAACAATTCGCCATCGCGCTGACGCCACTCAATATTTTTCAAAGCGCTCATGCCCAGGAGAACCGGCTCGTTGCTCGACATCGCCGGATTGATACTGGCCCTGACCTTGCGCAGGACAATACCGCCAATAGCAATTTCCTCGATAATTGTGGAGTGAACCTCGATCCTGCCATTGGCGGTGGTGGCGATGCTGGTTGGCCCCGGAGGTAAACCCAGCCTCCTGGCAAGTGCTTCCGGTATCACCACATCGGTGGCTCCGGTGTCCACCAACAGTGTCACCGGCGTGCCATTGATGCGAGCGAGGGCGAAGTAGTGGTGTTGGTGGTTGGCCTGCAGAACAACCGATTGTCGCCCATCACCGGTCACCGCGGTGCGAGGTGTTTGGTTTGGGTTCTGGCGCTTTTCGAGCCAGTCATTGAATGCCAGGCTGGCAACGCCAAGCAGTATTATCCAGGCAAACGCCAGCATGCCCACGCCGACTCTCTTGCTCATTCTGCTGCTCTGCAAGGCCGCATTGAAGTGCTCCCGGAGGCCCTGAGCCAGGCGTCATGGCAAGGGGACTGGTGATCTGTGAGGGCCGTCGCTTTTTGCTAATGATTCCGGCAACGACCGGCCTCGGCAACTATAATTTTCTTGCCGGGCTGCGCCTGTTTTCCAGGGCACCAGTATAACAGGTTCTCCCCCGGCGCAATCTACAGTCAACAGGGTTGGTCTGATGAAGGGCAAAAAGCATGAACACGTCAAGCTGACGGCGGTGAGCCCAGCAGTTGAGGGCGTGCGCCAGCGCCAAAATCGTTTTTCCCCCCGCTTTAAAAACGTGCAGGATAGAGCTCGCCTTGAGCTTGGGGACTTGCTGGCGCACATGTTTGACCAGGCTGACGATGCACTGTTCGAAATGGCGGATCGTGCGGGCAGCGATCACGACCAGAACATCTACTTCGAGGCGATGCGTGAGTTGCGCATCAGGCGCCGCGGCATGGAGATGGAATTCGGGCAACGTTACGACGAGGTGTTTCGCGCGCTGGGCACTGATAAGGCTCACGGGGATAGAGATGAGATCGACGTGGCGTCGCTTGCCCTGGTTCAGGACAATGAAATCGAGGAAGCGCTTGCTCTGGAGGGTATGGTGGCGCGCGCCATGAGTGCCTGCGTCGATGAACTGTCCCTGTTGACCATGCGCTTCGATAGCCTGCTCGATTCGGTCCGCATCACCAATGACAACAACCCGATTGCACCAAAAGCCTTGTGTGAGTCTTTTGCGTCGACCTGTTCCGGTCTCGATGTCGATATCAAGGCACGCTTGGTAGTACTGAAGCTATATGAGAAGCTGGTTGTCAGCGAGTTTACCGGACTTTACCGGACACTGAATCGCGACCTCGCAGAGCAGGGGGTACTGGCCAGTGTGACCCTTGCCGATACCTCCCGGCAGCGACGCCTGAGCGGCCACGAAATTGGCCGTGCCCGCCGCAGTGGTGCCCCCGCTTATAATCGGCGGGACGACTACGGCGAAGGCTATGCCGCTGTGGGTGAAGAGCCCGGTTCTAACGAAGACGCCATGTTTTACCAGCTGCAGGGTTTATTGCAGCGCGCAGGCCAGTTGGTTGGCGGCAATTCGCACGGCCCCGGGGGTGTTCGCTCATCGGCTGGGGGTCAACAAAATTCGGCGCGGCCTGCCAAAGCCGTCCATCGCGCACAGCTAGTCGATTTGCTCAGCAGTCTGCAATCTTTCCTGCCCGAAGCGCAGATCGACGATTTCGGCTATATCGCAGAAACATCCCGTCCTCGAGAACTTCGCGAGCTTATCGTTGATACCCTGAACAAGAATCTGCAGCAGGGGGATGCCCGGTTCGGCCTCGGCGGGGTTGATGAAGACGCTGTCAGGCTGGTTTCGCTGTTGTTCCAGTTTGTACTGGAGGATGACTCCCTGGCTGCACCGCTCAAGACCCTGTTGAGCCTGTTGCAGGTACCGATGGCCAAAGTTGCCTTGATTGACAAAAGCTTCTTTGGCAAGAACAGTCACCCGGCGCGAAAGCTGCTCAACACCATGGCGCATGCCGGGATAGGTTGGTCGCCCGCGGGGAACGCC
>JAHEGP010000166.1 GCA_024645065.1 Cellvibrionales bacterium
CTGCGCTTGACTCACAGCTTATGCCAGCAGGAGTTTGTGCCGCAGCTGTGCTGTGCCGATTGCAAGGGTGAGATCGTCGCAGGCCATGTGGCGTTTTGCCCAGGGCCCGGCGCCGCCAGGGATATACGGCTGAAGAAAGTCCGCCGTCGCTCATCCGCCCCCATCAGCGACGCCGGCCGGAGCCGGACCCCGTATAAAAACCTGATACACCTGGTAGGTGACCGCTGGACTGCCAACATCATCGCCCTGTCTTTCCACGGCCTGCATCGCTTCGACCAATTCCAAAAGGAGCTGCCCGTATCGTCCAACATACTGAGCGACCGCCTGAAATTCCTGGTTGAAGAGAATATCCTTTATCGAACAGCTTACCAGAACAACCCAATACGCTGGGACTATCACTTGTCAACCAGGGGTGAAGCGCTGCTCCCCTGGTTTCTGACGCTACTGCAATGGGGAGACGACTGGTGTGATCCGGAACAACGTGGCAAGCCCATGCTGTTGATTCATACTCTTTGCCAACGACCACTGCTTGCCAGGGTGGTTTGCGGTGCCTGCGAACAACAGCTGGAAGCCCATGACGTAGGGGTCTGGATGCCTTGAAAAGCGATCGATAAACCCGCGAGCAAAAAAAATCTCGCAACCCGGCGGGTCGCGAGATTTTTTCGTTGCTCAACAAACTCAGCGCGAGGGAACTGGTTTAGTAACCTCTTCCATGACTCGATCCAGATTAAAACTACCCGGCTTTTGCCGTGGCGGGAAGTCGCGGAAACTCTGCAACCATTTGCCCACGTAACCTGCGGCGGGCGCTATTACCCACGCATGTTCAACCCACCATTTGCTGTAGCCAATGCCCTCCTCCTCGGCGCGCTCAAAAGGGTCCATCCGAAGATTGGACAACATGGGCGCACGCAGCTCCTCAAAGGGCGCTTGCCATACATCGAGACCCTCAGCATTCTGCTTCAGGAACGAAATCTTCCAGTTATTGTAACGCAGAGCGGCGACACTGCCGTCATCGGTCCAGTAGAGAAATTCCTTGCGAGGCCACTCCGCATCGCCCTTGAGCGCGGGCATGAGGTTGTAGCCATCCAGGTGGACTTTGTAAGTCATGTTGCCGACTCGCTTACCCTTGAGCAGATCCTGTTTTACGTTGGAGTCGCCTGCGGCGGCAAGCAAGGTCGCAAGCATGTCTTCGTGGGCACCAATCTCGTTATGGATGGTACCGGGCTTGATCACACCGGGCCAGCGAATAGCGGTGGGGACGCGGAAGCCGCCTTCCCACTGGGTCGCCTTTTCGCCCCTGAACATGGTGGTGCCGCCATCGGGCCAGCTGAACACCTCGGCGCCATTGTCAGTGGAGTACATGACGATGGTGTTGTCGGCGATCCCGAGCTTGTCGAGTTCGTCCAGCAACTGCCCTACCATGCCGTCATGCTCGACCATACCATCGGCGTATACACCCAGGCCAGTCACACCCTCGGATGCGGGCTTAAGGTGCGTCCAGATGTGCATGCGCGTGCTGTTCCACCAGATAAAGAAAGGCTTGTCATCCTTCACGGCCTTGTTCATAAACTTCAGAGCCGCGGCAGTGACTTCCTCATCGACTGTTTCCATACGTTTTTTCGTCAGCGGCCCGGTATCTTCAATCTTGCCATCGGCAAAGCTGTGGATAACACCCCGGGGACCGAACCGCTTCTTGAACGCCGGGTCCTTGGGGTAATCCACCTGTTCCGGCTCTTCCTCGGCATTAAGGTGATAAAGGTTGCCCAAAAACTCATCGAAACCGTGGTTGGTCGGCAACATCTCATCGCGGTCGCCAAGATGGTTCTTGCCAAACTGCCCCGTGACATAACCCAGCGGCTTGAGCAGGCCGGCGATGGTCGGGTCTTCCTTTTTCATGCCCTCGGGTGCACCCGGGAGCCCAACTTTGGTCAGACCGGTACGAATCGGCGACTGCCCGGTGATAAAAGCCGCGCGCCCCGCAGTACAGCTTTGTTGGCCATACCAGTCGGTGAACACCGCTCCCTCCTTGGCGATACGGTCGATGTTGGGGGTCTTGTATCCCATCATGCCCATGTTGTACGCGCCCACATTGAAAATGCCGATATCATCACCCCAGATGACAAGTATGTTGGGTTTCTTTTGTGCCGCCTGCGTTGAAGCGGCCACTACAGCAAGGCATAAGCCCGCCATTATTTTCCACAGCCTGGGTTCTTTCATTGCTTGACTCCTTTGGGATCCCTGCAATGCAGGACGATCCGTGTTATTCGAATTAGACTGGACGCCCTTCGAGCCGGGTTCCTGCAGGAGCTTTTCTCCACCCGCCCTGCAATATGTTGCCCAGCATGAGGACCTGCAGCGAATCAGGCGAGGCGAGGCGCCAAGCCCGTCGTTAAGATTACCGAAACCCTGACTGAAGTAAAGATGGGGAAGGTTAAATATCCAGCAGAACGCCGGGAGGAGACGCAGCACTCACCGGAATCCGCATTGCAAACCACGAATCTGGAGTATTGATGCAGAGGGGACAGCCACCCGGAGCGACCCTCCAGTCGACCCGAGCACAGCTGACCGCAAAGAAAAAAACTCCGGTGAGTGTGAAGCTCAGGAATTGGGCCGCTCGTGAAAGGTCATCGCCAGTTGCCGGACCGTCAGACCATCGCCGTCTTCCAGCTTGATTTCACCAACCCTTGGCATTCCATTGACGCGAACTTTACCACCCGCATGGGTTTCAATGTAGTAGCCGTCAGACCGTCGCTGGATTCGCGCAGCGAGCGACGGTGCGAACCACCCATCGGTGTAAAGATCGCAATCCCGCGCTTTACCGATTTTGAACACCGGCTTTTTTATCTGGTAGCTGTGGCGCATACCCTGCCCCCCACTGCTGAGCTGCAGGAAGGCCTCCCTCTGCCGCTCAAGCTTACCCAGCGCGTCGTTCAACATACCGGAGTCCAGCAATGTCGTCTTGTCCACCTGCTGCCTGACCCTCGGAGGAGTAGGTTTATCCTGTGCCATGCCGCCCGGCTCAGCCACAAGTCGCAGTTGATATTTAAGTACGACAATGTCATCGCCATAGTTGAGGTAGTGACTTTGCACTCGTTTGCCGTTGACATAAACCCCGTTGGTGCTCGCCGCATCCTCGACGACCACAGCGTTCCCTATGCTGCGGATGCGGGCATGCAATTCAGACACGCCGGAGTTATCGATGACGATATCACAATCAGCACCCCGGCCGATCGTTGTCACCTTGTTTCGTAACTCGACTTCGTACTCCAGCATTGAATTGAAATACACCTGCAAAAACGCCATTTTGAAATCCCCAGATTAATGCTGTTGCGCGCTGCGCTGCCTGGCAGCGATTGCCCGGACAGCCGTCGCAGCTACAATAATACCTTGTAAAACGCTTACTCACCGCGTCCCGCAACGGAGTTGCGAACCAGTTCACGCTAGCCCTGGAAGGCCCACTGCCCTTGCGCAAGGGTTTCTTTTCCGCTCGAACGTTCCGGTTGAGTGGGGCTTGCGCCGACCGCGGCCGAAGCTGCTGTTTTACTTTCAACCAGGCGCCTTGGTTAGTCCGCAATCCCGACACTATTTAACCGCAAACTGTTAGAAAAAGGATTCTAGGAACGCGTTGCAATCCCCGCAGTGCTTGCCTGGAATGTCTTGCTTGCCTTATCAGGCAAGATGTCCACGCAAGACAATCGCAGCATAGCGATATCGTTCTGCAAAACCTGACATATCTCCGCGCCGGGGGCGACAATAAATAAGCCGGTGGCGCTGCAATCGCTCTAACACTATATTCATGCCGCTGACTGGAGCAGCGCAAAATCGGGCTCACATAGCCTGCGCCAAAGCACTTCGACAGCCCACGGCGCCCTCCAATCTTGCCATTGATTCAGCAGTTCTAACCAACTTAATGGCTCAACGCTTACCGCCCCTTTCAGTGCCAGATAACCCAGCGCAATCAAAATTTGTTTCACAGTTCTCATTCTGCAACATTCTGATCTCTCTGCGCCCCATGCATGCCCTTCTAACGGATTATCGTGGCTATATTTACCGGCAACGAGTGGGACTGGCCACACCCAGTGCTATGGCAGCGCTACCGACACCGCCCCCCAGAACGGAGCATCCTGTTTTGACCCGGATTGGCAACCTCGCTTTCAAAACTGATGCGATGGCTGATCGGTGGCAGCCGTCAGCAAATACGGCGGCATATCTGGTCGCGCTGTTTTTGACGATATGTACCGGCGCAGGGCAAGCCAACTCCCTGCTTGAAAAACCGCCAGCCAGCAATGATCGAGTCGATGAGCTCCTCCTGCCCGAACTTCAGTTCGTAGATGTCCGCCAGGCGGAAACGAATGCGGTGGTGACACCCCAAAACAGCCTGCCGCTTGTTACCGAGGGGAGAGAAACTGACGACGTCCAGTCATCGGTACTTTTCGAAAAGGACGCATTCACCCTTCAAGCATCCGCTCCTGGCCATGCCCTTGCGCAAAAGCGTGTTGAGTATCAAGCTGGCTGGTTGGAGAGCAGCGCGCTCTATCAACCGCAAACGAAGCAACAGTATTCGCCATCGTCGATAGTCAATGGCCGCCCGCTGCCCCTGCCAAGCAACAGCTTCGGCGCCTACGGCCAGGTCAAGCCCGGCCCGCATTTATCGCTTACCGCCGGCATTCACGAGGACGTTCTGCATCGCTGGGACAGCGACAATACCGAGCGCAATGCGTATTTTTGCGCTGTGGGGATCGAATACAGCCCTGAATGGTCGGACTCAGCTGCCCGACATTACCATTTGGCACTCTGGCGCCGTCAACTGATCGACCAGGGCAAGCAAAGCAGCGGGCTTGCACTGAATATTGCCAGGCAGTTTGACCATCAAATCGACTGGTCCCCCTTTCTCAACTTCAGTTACCAGCACAATGGCGACGCTGGCAGCGTCGAAACCATCGCTTCGGCAGGCATCAATGTCTCGCGCTTGCCCTGGAATCCGGTGGGCAGCACCGGTGTAGCCTACGCCCATGAACAGGGCAGTGATGCCGGTCCGGCTACTCACTCGCTGGAAATGTACTACCGGCTTTTGCTGACGCCATACCTCGAAGTCACACCCAATATGCAGATGAGCTACCAGCGAAATAACCCTTCCGGCTTGCAGCAGTCACTGGCATCGCGAATCCAGGTTCGCCTGCTGTTTTGATCTGCCCTGGTCACGGCCTGAAGTCCAAATCCGCAATACCAGCGTAACGGTTAACGGTTATTTTAAGGTAATACCAAGGTCGAATAGCCTGCCAAAAGCTAAGGCCATATACTTGACTCAAACACTTGGTTATTGCACAATCCACCCAACTAGCAAACTGATAAGGTCCTTAACGTGAAACTGACAACCAAAGGTCGATACGCTGTAAACGCAGTACTCGATCTCGCTCTCAACGCCCATGAGGGTCCCGTCAAACTTGTACATATTTCCGACCGTCAGGGGATCAGCCTGTCTTACCTGGAACAGTTGTTTTCACGGCTTAGACGCAATCAACTGGTCACCAGCTTTCGTGGCCCCGGGGGCGGGTACCAGCTGGGCAAGAGTACCCACCATATCAGCATTGCAGACATCATCCTGGCAGTGAATGAGTCGATCGATGCGACCCGCTGCAAGACTCGTGGAGACTGCCAACAGGGCGAAACCTGCCTGACCCATCACCTGTGGATGGACCTGAGTTCGCAGCTCGAAGAGTTTCTCAGTGGAATCACGCTGGCAGATCTCATTGATCGCCACAATGATCGCGAAGGAACTGTTGCACTGCGGGCTAACGCCAAACTCAGTACCGGCATGGATGCGTCAGCCGCCTCCTGAAGCGCTTCTGGTATCCGTCCCGCGGCCATGATCGACCCGCGGCCATGATCGAATAGTCCAGGGCGGCGGGGGATACACCCACGGCAGGAAATGGGTAACGGCCAGTAAGCCGCCGTGGCGGCGCCATATTTGGAGAAGCGGTACTTCGCAATGTCAGAACAGCTCAATACCTACTTTAAAAACGACTATACGGCCGGGTTCATAACCGACGTCGAGTCCGATACTTTACCTCCCGGCCTCAACGAGGACGTCATCCGCTTCATTTCGGCGAAGAAGAACGAGCCCCAATGGCTGCTGGACTGGCGCCTCCAGGCCTACCATGACTGGTGCGGGATGTCGGAACCGGACTGGGCGCACCTCAAGCACCCCAGAATAGACTTTAATGCGGTGTCTTACTTTTCTTCACCGAAAAGCATGGAGGATCGGCCCAAAAGCCTGGACGAGGTAGACCCGGAGTTACTTCGAACCTACGAGAAACTCGGCATTCCGCTGCATGAACAGGAAGCCCTCGCCGGAGTGGCGGTCGACGTCGTTTTCGATTCGGTCTCGGTGGGCACTACCTTCAAGAAAAAGCTTCAGGAAGCCGGGGTCCTTTTCTGCTCCATCTCGGAAGCAGTGCACTTGTATCCCGAGTTGGTACAGCAATATCTGGGCAGTGTTGTGCCGCGGCGAGATAACTTCTACGCAGCGCTCAACTCCGCTGTCTTCAGTGACGGCTCGTTTGTCTACATTCCCAAGGGCGTGCGCTGCCCCATGGAACTGTCGACCTACTTTCGCATCAATGAGGCCAATACCGGTCAATTCGAGCGCACCCTGATTATTGCCGATGAGGGCAGTCATGTGAGTTACCTCGAAGGCTGCACTGCACCGATGAGGGACGAAAACCAGCTTCACGCCGCAGTGGTTGAGCTCGTCGCAATGGACGATGCCCAGATCAAGTACTCTACCGTCCAGAATTGGTACCCTGGTGATAAAGAGGGTAAAGGCGGGATTTACAACTTCGTCACCAAGCGCGGAGTGTGTCACCAGCGTGCAAGGATCTCCTGGACTCAGGTCGAGACCGGCTCGGCGATCACGTGGAAATACCCCTCGGTGGTCCTGCGTGGCGACGATAGTATCGGCGAATTCTACTCGGTGGCGTTGACCAACAATTTCCAACAGGCCGATACCGGCACCAAGATGATTCACATGGGCAGGAACACCCGCTCAACCATCATCAGCAAGGGGATTTCCGCAGGCAGGAGCCAGAATGCCTATCGCGGCCTGGTGCGCATGAACCCGCGCGCCAGTGGCGCTCGCAATTACACCCAGTGCGACTCGCTACTGATTGGTGATCGCTGTGGCGCGCACACCTTCCCCTACATAGAGAGCAAGAACCCCAGCGCCGTGGTCGAACACGAGGCCACGACTTCGA
>JAHEGP010000167.1 GCA_024645065.1 Cellvibrionales bacterium
CGGTCCGGCGGTCCGGCGCCCGGCAACCCGGGATCACCAGACCCGGGGGATCAGGCAGCGGCTTCGGTTTCGCTGCGCTGCCAGTTTTGCAGCGTGGCGCGGGTATCCTGCTGCCAGGGGTGAAAGTCATCGCCAAAATAGGCTTTGTAGGCGGGCCAGATCTGGCGCAGCACCCCTTGCTTACCCAGCAGGAAGCGAATCCCCTCGCGCCAGTTGCCAAGGCGCCACAATTGGCCATCCCGGCGCAGCATATGCACGGTACCCACGACAATGTCCAGCAGCAGGAAGAAGCTGGCCCGGCGCAGCGCGGTCTTGCGCATCTTCTCGCCCCCGCCAATGGCCCGGTAGACATCAAATGCCACCGCCTTGTGCTCCATTTCCTCCGCCGCATGCCAATCCCAGAGTGCCCGCATGGCAGGCTCCGCCTCGGCCCGCATCGGGCTGGCTGCGCCCAGGTTCCACTGCGCGAGTATCGCGGTGATATGCTCCAGGGCTGCCGTCGCCGCCAGCCGCTGGCGCGCCGAGAGCACCTTGTTGGTGATGGCGATGCTTTTTTCGATTCGCCCCTCCAGGTAGTCGAGGTCGTAGCCTCGCTGACTGTAAAGCAACTGGTTGTAACGTTCGTGCTCGCGGCGATGAAAGCCCTCCTGGCCGCAAAAACCGCGGATCTCCCGTTGCAATTTGGGGTCGCTGATGCGAGCGGCGTAGTGACGCACGCTGTCGATAAAAAACTTCTCACCCAGGGGGAAGGTGATGGACATCGCATTGAACCACGCGGTCTTGAAGGCACTGCCGCCGAACCAGTCGCGGCCGAGGCAGTCCATGATGTCGTGTTCGCGGTTGCGCGGCTCGATGTTGATATCTGCAGGCGTATGGGACTGTCGAGTCATGGTAATTGCTCCTGCCAATCCGATGACATCCCAGTGTACCAATCAGGATGAAAGGGTGGCCAGCTGAATTTAAAGGTCTGCCTGGCTGACGATCGCTGGACTGGGCGCGCGGGAGGGGAACTGAACGATAACGTATATGGGCGCGATGAATTGCAGGGGCCTGGTTAATCCACCCCGGGGTGGCAGCGATGCCAGGAAGCGGGATAAACCGATTGTGGGGTCATCCGCTGCGGGGCCGTTCATCCGCTTCGGGGCCTGATGTATCCTTGCGGGGGCTGGGGTAAGCTGTTGGCAATACCAAGGCGCCCGAGATACAGCACCCCGGGCTGGCCTGGGCGCCGCAATCATTTGCTCGACAATACAGGAGAGACCATGAATTTCAACAACAGGGTAACGGCGCTTACCGGCTCGCGCTACCCCATTGTGCAGGCACCGATGGGCTGGATCGCTCGGGCTCAATTGGCCTCGGCGGTTTGCAACGCCGGGGGGATGGGTATCATCGAAACCTCGTCCGGTGAGCTCGACAAGGTAGCGGCGGAAGTGGCAAAAATGCGGGGCCTGACCGACCAAGCCTTCGGTATCAACATCGCCCTGGCTTTTGTGCGCGGCAGCAATATTATCGACTTCGTCATCGAACAGGGCATTCGCTTTGTTACCACCTCGGCCGGTAGCCCCGAGGTCTGCACCAGCGCTTTGCAGGACGCCGGAATCACAGTATTCCATGTGGTGCCCACCCTGGACGCGGCACTCAAGGCGGTGGACGCTGGCGTCGACGGCCTGGTGGTGGAGGGTGGTGAAGGCGGGGGCTTCAAGAATCCCAGCCCCGTGTCGAGCATGGTTTTGTTGCCGCTTGTCAGGCAGCGGGTGGACGTCCCGATTATCGCCGCCGGTGGTTTCTGTGACGGCGCTTCGATGGCGGCGGCCTTCGCCCTTGGCGCCGAGGGGATCCAGATGGGCACCCGCATGGTGTCCTGTGCCGAGTCACCGGTGCACAGCAACTGGAAGCAGGCGATTATTCGAGCCAGGGAAACCGATACGGTTTTCCTCAATCAGCAATCCCGGCCGGCGCTGCGCGCCCTGCGCACGGAACGCACCGCCCGCTTGCAAGCGCTGGGTAAGTTCGATGCAATGGAACACATGAGCCGGATTCAGGACTTGTATTTTGGCGGCGATATGGAAGCAGCAATACCCCTGACGGGAGAAGTGTGTGGCCGAATCGATGCGGTTTTGACGGCGCAGCAAATCGTCGAACAAACGATTGATGAATTTCAGCGCGTTATCCAGCGTCTGTGCCGGCAGTACCCCTGAGCCGGAGCGGGCCCGGCGACGGCCAGAGTGCTTTGCGGGGCACCCGGCTCAGGGCAGCAATACGCTGGATCCCGTGGTTTTTCTCGCTTCGAGGTCGCGATGGGCTTGCCCGGCATCCACGAGCGCGTAGCGCTGCTTAACATCCACCACAATATCGCCGCTGAGCATCCGGGCAAACAAATCCGCTGACGACTTTTGCAGTTCCTCCGTGGTTGCGGTGTAAGTCATCATCGTCGGCCGAGTGATGAACAGCGAACCCTTTTGCGCCAGCACCTGTAAATCCAGCGGCGCGGGCGGTCCCGAGGCATTGCCAAAGCTCACCATGAGGCCGCGGGGGCGCAGGCAGTCCAGGGAAGCATCGAAGGTGTCCTTGCCGACGCCGTCGTAAACCACGGCCAGCTTTTTACCCTCGGTGATCTCCAGCACCCGCTCCACCACATTCTCATTGCGATAGTTAATGACCTCGTCGAAGCCGTTGGCACGTGCCAGCTCCGCTTTTTCATCGGAACCGACCGTACCGATAGCCCGGGCGCCTATGCTACGGGCCCACTGGCCAAAGATCAGGCCAACGCCGCCGGCAGCGGCATGAAACAGGCAGGTCTCGCCAGCGCCCAGTGGGTAGGTGCGTTGGATGAGGTATTCCGCCGTTTGTCCCTTCAGCAGGGCGGCGGCAGCTTGCTCAAAGTCGACTCCCGGGGGCAAGCGCACCAGTCGATCCTGCGGCAGATTGATGGCCTCGGAGTAGGCCCCAATGCCCGCCGAACAGTAGGCGACGCGATCGCCGACTGCCAGGGAAACGCCTTCTCCCACGGCCTCTACCAGGCCGGCGGCCTCCAACCCTATGCCTGTGGGCAGCGGGAGAGGATATAAACCGCTGCGATGATAGGTATCGATAAAATTGAGGCCGATCGCTCGGTTGGCCACGGTTACCATTCCTGGTCCGGGGTGCTCCAGTGCCAGCTGCTGCAACTGCAATACTTCGGGCCCACCGTTTTTCTCTATCCTGATGACTGCAACCATACTTTCCCCATCCCGGTTTACAGCCGATTGTTATACACCCTTTTTCGAATGCAGCCCAGTGACAGCAGAAGCAAAGGTGCGTGGTTTTTCGCACGGGCAAATCCTGGCAAAGTATTGCCCGGATTTTTCCTGTGTATTTCCTCACCTTTGCTAGACTAGTAGTCACTCCATTTTGATGACCGAATCGCTTGTTTTCTCGTGCGGATGGTCGATCACTAACCGGCAAAACAAGGAGAAAGTTGTTGAGAGTGAACAGGGTATTCTTCGCGACGATTTTTTGTATCCTCACCGCACATGCGCCGATCTGCGCGGGTCGGGCCGACGACCAAAGCCATTTTCTGGCGCTTAGCGGTGATCCGCATTTGCGCTCCGCCTCAGCGCTGGTGATAGGTGCCAGCGGCAACATCATTTACGCCAAAGATACAGACACCGTGCGTTCGATCGCATCGATCACCAAACTGATGACCGCTATGGTGGTGCTGGACTCCAAAGCGGATCTCGATGAGGTGCTGACCATTACCCGTGAAGATCGGGATACCGTGCAGATGACGGGTTCTCGACTGGGCTTTGGCGCCAAATTGGAGCGCCGGGAGTTGTTGCAACTGGCCCTGATGTCATCGGAAAATCGCGCCGCCAATGCGCTGGGTCGCAATCACCCCGGCGGGCTGGAGGCCTTTGTCGTGGCCATGAATGATAAGGCCCGAAGCCTTGGCATGGCAGACAGTCGATTTGCCGACCCGGCCGGCCTTCGCCCCGACAATGTCGCCACCGCCAGCGATCTCGCTAAAATGATCGCCGCGGCCGAGGACTACGCCCTCATCAAGCGTGCCACCACCTCTACCCGACTGTCCATTCGTCCCTACCGCAAACGCGGGCCCCTGTCTTTCGGCAATACCAATCGCCTGTTGCACAACGCCAACTGGCAGATCGACCTGAGTAAAACCGGGTTTCTCCATGAAGCCGGTCGTTGCCTGGTGATGCGCGCAAGGATAGACGGTGAGCCTGTTTCGATTGTCCTGCTCAATTCCTATGGCAAGCTCACGCCGTTTGGCGACTCCAATCGCCTGAAGCGATGGCTGCTGAATAACTCCTGAAGATTTCTTTCTGCCTTGCTGCGGAATTACGCGGGGAGACAGCACAGCCTGCCATCGCGGCCGTCGCTCAGGCGGCTTGCTCTTCGATATCCGACGACTCAAATTTTGTCGTAGTAAAATCCGCCATATTCGGTTCCTGCATCTCCTTTTCCCATTGTGGCCAGGTATAGGGCCACAGGATTGGCTCGCCATCCGGGTCGAGATACCAGCTATTGCACCCTCCAACCCAGACAGTCTTGCCCATACCGGCTTTCATGTAGTCTGCAAACCAGGCAACGGCTGAGGGTTTGACATCGATTTCGTCAAAGTCATGTCGACGCCAGCGCTGCATGACCTTGAGGATATAGTCGCATTGGACTTCACTCATGGCGATGACCGAGTAGTTGCCGATCGGCGTGTTGGGGCCCAGCATCAGGAAATTGTTCGGAAAGCCGGGCATAAAGACCGAGCGGTAGGTTTGCACCTTGTGTCGCCACGCCTCGTCGATGCTGAGCCCGTTTTTGCCACGCATATCCATGGGTCGCATATAGGCAGTCGGGTGGAAGCCGGTGGAGAGAACGATCACATCCAGCTCGTGCTCCACCCCGTCCTGCCCACGAATTCCAGCGGGCGTAATGGCCGCGATACCGCAATCGACCAGTTCCACATTGTTGCGTTGCAGGGCGGGATAAAGCGTGGTGTTGATGATGATGCGTTTGCAACCCACCTTGTAATCGGGGGTCAGTTTGGCCCGAAGCACCGGGTCTCTCATACCGAATCGAAGATACAACTTACAGATCGCACTGAACAGGGCATTTTGCGGCTTGTGCCCGGTGACGGCCTTGGTGAGAAGGTTTTGTAACATCCACTGGTAGCGTGCCGCTCGCCGGCGAATGCGATTGGGGTTTTCCCGCAGCCGCTTTTTAGTTCGCTCCGACAAGCTCCGATTTGGAATCGGCAGAAGCCATTGTGGCGTGCGTTGGAATACAGTGAGTTGGCCGGCGAGCTTGGCAACTTCGGGAATCACCTGTGCCGCGGTGGAGCCGGTACCGATAATGCCGACGCGTTTGCCCCTCAGATCGACATCGTGGTCCCAGCGGGCGGTGTGAAACATCGCGCCCCGGAAGCTATCGAGACCCTGAATGTCGGGTAGCGCGGGGTGATGCAATATCCCGGTACAATTAATGACGAAGTCAGCTTCATAGCTGTTGTGCTGGCTGGTTTTGACCGTCCACTTGCCTCGCTGGTAGACGCTGCTGACCACCGCTTCATTGAACTGGACACTATTGCTGACGCCGTATTTTCTGGCGACCCGCTCGAAGTACTGCTGAATCTCGGCGCCATCGGCAAACTGTTTGCTCCAGTCGGGGTTGGGTTCGAAGGAGTAGGTGTACATGTGGGACGGGATGTCACAGGCCACGCCGGGGTAGGTGTTCTCGCGCCAGGTACCACCGAGCTGTGACGCCTTTTCCAGAATACGGATATCGGTGATTCCGGCTTCGCGCAATTTGATAGTCATCAGAATACCGGTCATGCCTGCACCAATAATTACGACACGGGGATTGCGCAGTGCCGGTTCGGGTAACGTCATCGCTAGTTGCTCCTCTTCAATGCCCTGAATCTTGCTATATTAACCGGCGCCTGATAATGTCAAATCGCGCCACAGTAGAGTCAAATGGCGCCAAATTATGGAGAAAGCGCGATCGTGTCGGGGCAATGGCTAATTCCGGTAATCTATGGCCGCATCATCAGCGCCGCTGTCGCGGCGTCGGGGGTCCCCATGCGCGAGATCGTCGCGGGCACCGGGCTGGGTGATCGCGCCGACAACCATGGCCCGAGTGGCATGACGATCAACCAGTACCGCCGGTTGTTGGCCAATGCGCAGCGACTTACCCACGATCCGGCGATCGCGCTGCGAGCCGGTCTTGATTTGCCGTTTACGGTACACGGCGCCCAGGGTGTCGCGGCAGCGGCAAGCGCGACCTTGCGCCACGCCATAGAAACCCTGGTGAACTTCGGTCGCCTGCGCAGTCCGTTTGCCAGGATCGGTTTGCTTGAATCGGCCGACGAACTCGTTCTGGAGTTTACGCTGGATGCCGATATGGGTGAGCAGGCACGGCTGGCACTGGAGTTTATGATGGCTGTCGTGGCCAGCTTCATTAACAATCTGGTACTAACTTACTGCAGAATCGGTTTCGCCTATCCGGAACCTCCCGATCCAGCGGTCTACTCGCGCTTGTTACCCGGGGATGTGACCTTCAATGCGAACGCCAATTCCATCGCCCTGTTGCGCAGCGAGGCCGAGCAGGCACTGTCGGGGGCCAACCCGGAGGAATACAGGATCGCCATTGAACGCTGCCGGGCAAGCTACTCGCAGCTGCGCCAGACAGACGACGTCGGGGATGCGGTGATGCAGGTTTTTGCTGGTCACTCCGGCCATATCTGCAGTGTTAGCGAGGTCGCCAACGAACTGCATTTGAGCACTCGAACCCTGCAGCGACGCCTGCGGGCGCGGGGCGCCGGCTTCCAGCAACTGTTGGATCAGTGGTTGAGTCAGCAAGCGCTGCGCTACCTCGGGGAAGATCGACTCACGGTAGAGTTGACGGCGCTGCTGCTGGGTTATTCAGACCAGGCAAACTTTCGCCGGGCATTTCGGCGCTGGTTCGGTTGTGCGCCAGGGCAACTGCAATAGGTGTCGCCTGGAAGGGACATCATTGTGCTGGTACAGCGGCGCGCACCCCCTCACGGGGTCCTGCCCCAGGTCACAAGAGCCTATATTCAACCACCCTTGGGTAGTATGATTATGGCGGGTCGGGCCTGCCAGGGGGAGATTTACACCCGGCCCCATCCTTACAGGTGAGAAGAGGGCGGACGTTTTATCCTGGCCAATATCTTGGGTACGGACATCAAGGAGCCGGTGGTGAGAGGGAAATTTAATGACGAGT
>JAHEGP010000013.1:0-6747 GCA_024645065.1 Cellvibrionales bacterium
CGGGTTGTTGCCGATATCGCCATAATTGCAGTAGAGCACCAGTAACTCTTTGCGCTCCTCGAGCCACTTTTCCAAAGTGGCTTCCACAAGGCTCCACTGTTTATTCAGGTTTTCGTTGACTTTATGCATGGTCGGTGACCGCTGTTCTTGTTCATCATCATTCGAATATACTTTGCTTCGCGGGGTGCGGCAAGCTAGACCGCCAAAAACCCTTGTATTTAAAGCACGAAACAAAATCCCCTAGATAAATAGTAGCGGTAAGATCAGAGCTGTCAACAAGCCCGTCAGGCCCATGCCCAGGCTCGCATAGGCACCGGCCTGCAAGTCGATGTCGAATGCACGCGCGGTACCGATCCCGTGGGCGGTAAGGCCAAGGGTGAAGCCTATTATCCTGGTGTCGGTGATACCGATGCTGCGTAACAAAGGCGGCGCCGTTAGGGCCCCGGCCACGCCGGTTATGATTACCGCTCCCGCCGCCAACTGGCCAATTCCTCCGATCAATTCGCTGATAGACAAGGCAATAGGCGTGGTGATTGATTTGGAAGCCAGGGAGTGCATTACGACGGGGTCGGCGCCCATTATGGCTGCGCCCGCCAGTGCAATTGCTACCGCCGCACTGCCGCCAAGCAGGGTGGTTAGAAGTATAGCTGCTGCATGAGTCCTGATATTGGGCAATTGCCTGTGCAGTGGTATGGCAAGTGCTACCGTAGCCGGGCCCAGCAGCCAGGTCAGGATAGCGACCCGATCCTGATAGCCATGGAATGTTACCGGCAGTAATGCGATACCGGCCGCAATGGCCACAGGGCCAGTGATCAAGGGATGAAATAGAGAATTGCGCTTCGACTTTTCGAATAGCATCAACGATAGCTGGAATATGATCAGGGTCAATAGAATCGCGAGAATCGACCAGCCAGGATCGAACGATTGCCACCAGGAGGCGCTCATTCTGGTGCGCCCCTGTGTTTGAGTAAGGCTTGCAACAGCAGGGCTACCAGCAGTTGGGTGGCAATGGTGGCGGGGACGGTAGCAACCAGAATAGCGGGCCACTGCCGCACGATCTCGCTATCGAGGAACCAGATGCCAACCGCCGCAGGGATAAAAAAGAACGACAGGTATCTGATAAACCATTGTGCAACAGCGCCGAGTCCGTCGGGCTCACTCTGGCGCAGGGTGAGAAAACCCAGCATCAATAGCATGCCAAGTACCGGTCCCGGAATCGTATGGAGCCACAGGCTCTGCAGCAAGTTACCAAGCCAGAGTGCTGCAAAAAGCAGCACCAGGCCATTAACGACCGGTATCATGTGCGGGCCGCAGAGCAAGATAGAGGGCACTGGCCATAACCATCATAAACGCTACTAATGTCCATCCGGGTATACTTATTCCCATGAAGGTCCACAATACTTCGGCACAGTTGCCGTCGCCTTTAAGCATCATTTGCAGCGCCTTGTTAAGCGGAAACGTTTCCAGGATATATTCCACGCTGGGACCGCAGGCAGGTACTTTGTCAGCCGGCAGGCTTTGCAGGTACAACTGACGGATCGAAAATCCCGCACCTGTGACAGCCATCAGGGCGACCAGCCAGCTGTAAATTCGGGAGCCTCGTCGCAGCGGATTGTGCAAACAGGCTATCAGGGCAAAACAACCGGCCAATACGATAAAAACACGCTGGGTCATGCACAGCGGACAGGGCTCCAGGTCAAATACGTGTTCCATCACGTAACCAGTGGCCATCAGGCCACAGCAGAACAGGAAAATCATCAGGAACAGCGTGCG
Organism: Cellvibrionales bacterium; assembly: GCA_024645065.1. Classification (GTDB taxonomy): domain Bacteria; phylum Pseudomonadota; class Gammaproteobacteria; order Pseudomonadales; family JAHEGP01; genus JAHEGP01. The sequence goes on from JAHEGP010000013.1 coordinate 1,774, forward strand.
CGAAGAGATCTTGCTCAACATGTAAAGGCATTGCCTCAGTCGGTGATTTTAACGAATGCGATAGATAGACAGTGTGTTTGCGATCGACTTTGGGCCGCAGGCATGCGCACGTCTGGCAGGAGATTAGTGTAAATACAGGGACCAGGCAACAGCAGCGTGGTCGTTTATTCGAACCCATTCCCGGAAGTTGTCACTGCCCGCGAAGGAGGCAGGGCTGGGCTTCAGCGTATGGAGATCAAGCCAGCTCCTTCGCGAGCTGGTGGCTGTATGCCTGCAGCCTGGGATAGAACTGGAAAAAATCCTGCTCCAGTTGCTTTAGCTTTGGCTGCACCTTGTCGGCAGCGCCGGCCAGTGGGTTGTCGCGGGAAAGCCGCAAGCCGATGCTTTCAAGCACCCGTTCAATCGTCGCCCAGTCACCGTAATTGGATAGCAAATCATATTCCATCATTCGTCGACTGAATCGTTGTGCAGGGACAGGCCAATCCTCCATCGCGGGTGCGATAGCCTGATAGACCGACTGCGCAAATCCTGGCAAGTGTTGGGAATGAAATCGACGCCAGTAGCGGCTGAGAAAATAGTCAAACACCACATCGGTGACGATGCCTGCATAACGTTGCAGTTCTGGCGGCAGGGCCTGGCTCGCCTGCTTGACCTCTTCGGCGCCGTTGCTGAAAGCATCTATCTTTCGATGCAGCGATATCCCTCGTTCCACCTCATCGCCATATTGGCCGCGTAACGGTCCCTTTACGAAATCACCCAACAGGGCCCCTTGCAGCATGGCGGGATGATCGCCCGCCAGGTGGAAGTGGGCGAGGTAATTCATGGATTTCCGATGCCTACAATGGCTTGATACTGGCGATAATATTGCTCCAGGAATGCATCGAAGCCGAGTGTATCGGCGGCTTCGATACGTTGTTTTTCCGCAAGGGAATCAATAGCTGCCCGCTGAAAGCACTCTGCATCCCCCGCTGGCAACGGGCGGTGCAAAAAGTAGTCAGCGTGCGAGAGGGACTTGTTCATTGCAAAGTGAAACCAGGGAATGCCCTCCGCCCGCATATCCTCGATAATCTGCCCCGATGGAGTCAGCCTGCTATTTTCCAGCTTTTCACTTTGCTGGTTGAGGGCGCTGGTATAGTCGTCCGAGCCTTCGTTGCTATCGAGTAGCGCGGCAATAGGCTTCAGGTGAGTCATGATCTCGCCAGCCCAGTTTTTCATTGTGCGGCTCAGCGGACCCTGCCCGAGCTTCAGGGTTTCGTCTCTGCCATGGTTCACCACGGCAGCCAGATTCGCCTGGTTTTGGTGAAACTCCAGGGGACTCAGCTCTGGACTCTCTTCTAGCAGGCAGTAGAGGAGGAACATATCGAGGAATCGGATTTGCGTTTTGTCGATACCCAGTGGTAGATAGGGATTGACATCGAGTACCCGCACCTCGACGTACTTGATACCCCTTTCCTGCAGCGCCCTGATCGGGGCTTCACCACTTCGGGTCGGCTGCTTGGGGCGGATGCTGCTGTAGAACTCGTTTTCGATTTGCAGCAGTGTTGTGGTCAGCTGCAGCCAATTGCCGTCCTTGTCTTTGGTGCCCATGGACTGGTAGCTCGGATGCTGCTGGGTCAGCAGCGATTTGAGCGACGATATATAAGTAGGCAGCGTGTTATAGCATATCTCAAGATTTTCCTGGGCGCTGCTCTGGTATCCCAGGTCACCCATTCGCAAGGCAGTTGCGCCTTCCTTGAACAGCGTGTTCTCGTCAAACGGTTCAAGCTCATGCTGGCGATCGCCTATGAAACTTTTGCACAGGGCGGGGGACGCCCCGAACAGGTACACCAGCAACCAGGTGTAGCGACGAAAATTACGGATCAAGGCGAGATACTGGTTGTTCTTGAACGATTGCAGCGTGTCGCGATTAGCCATGGTCTTCTGATAAGCCTTCCAGAAGCTGTCACCCATGGAAAAGTTGTAGTGAATCCCTGAAATCGACTGCATAGCTCTACCGTAGCGGTGGCCAAGCCCCAGACGGTAGACCGTTTTCATCTGGCCAATATTGGACCCACCGTAACGGGCAACCGGTATGTCCTGGTCGCCCCTTAGAATGCAAGGCATACTGGCTGTCCACAGCATTTCCTGGTCGAGACATTGGTAGGTAAAGCGATGAATGCTATCGAGAATGCCCAGCAATTCATCCAGGCCGCTGCAGGGCGGGGTGATAAACTCCAGCAGTGCCTCTGAATAGTCGGTGGTGATGTAAGGGTTGGTCAGGGCTGAGCCAAGGCAAGTCGGATGCCTGGTTTTAGCAAGCTCTCCAGCGGCAACAATCCTCAAGCTTTCTTTTTCAATGCCGCGCACAACGTCTTTCAAAGTGGGCTGAACATAGGGGCTGCCAATCATTGCCAGACGCTTATCGTATAACTGGGACAACAGTCCTTCCCCTTATCTTGTGGGTAATCGAGATAGCGCAGTTTACTGGCTGCGGGATCGGCTGCAAAGCGCAAGCTTGGGGGCGCCTTGTTCGATGGAGCGACCGGTACGGTCAGTGTCTGCTGAAAACCCGCCGGGTTTTCGCTGTTATGTTGCTACCGCAATAGCCGTCGGGCGTTTCTTTATCGCGCTACAGGGCACGCTGTGGCTGTCGATTCAGGCGTGCAGATATCACTGGTGTGCCGCCTCGCTCTGGTCGATACTTTTACACGGGATTACCCTTCCCTGGGGATCAAACAACCGCTGTGGCGGGCCCTCGATTTGTTCGAGGTTTTCCAGGCTGGCCAGCTGTTGCGTGCAATTTAGCCGGTAGGGAGATACACCTTGTTTAGTGGAGTGATGGCTGACCGTCAGCAGTACACCACTCCTGTTTGGGGGGCTAATGAAGCCGCCAAGCTTGAGCGACAGTACGGTCAATGCTGCGGTCAGGCTGGCCGTGGCCAGAACCAGCCTGAAACGGTAGTGATTCATGGTTGCACCGTTTGTGTCGGCAATATCAAGCGCCAATATAAGTTGCCCTGAAAGCAAATGCGAGAGTGAGCTGCGTGAAAACGGCTGAAGACATACTGCAATTCTGGTTAGGCCCACTGGACGAGAACGGTTTTGCCGACCCGGAAAAAGCCAGGCTTTGGTTTGGTGGTAAGTCGGCCGATGTCCAGATAAGTACACAGTTCGGCGAACTGGTGGAGCTGGCGCTGGAATCGGAGTTGGATGCCTGGGCTGAAGACGCTGGTGGACTCATGGCGCTGGTAACCCTGCTGGATCAGTTTCCCCGCAATATCTATCGAGGTAGTCAGCGGGCGTTCGGTGGCGATTTACGGGCGCGAGAGCTGGTCAACCGGGCTATCGCCCACGATCTTGACAAGATCATGCCCGCGGCCTGGCGGCAAATGTTTTATTTGCCACTGGAGCACGCCGAAAACCTCAGCGATCAAAACCTGTCGGTTGCGATGTTTGAGCGCCTGTTGGCGGACACTCCGCAACAATGTCGGGAGCCCGTGCATGACTCATTGCGCTGGGCTCGCAGGCATCGGGATATTATTGCCCGTTTTGGTCGTTTCCCCCATCGAAACACCGTGATGAAGCGGCGACCGACGGAAGAGGAGCTCGAATGGCTGGAGCAGGGTGGCGAGCGATTTGGTCAGTGAGGGGCCCTGGACGGATTGTCGTTGGGCGTCACTAAGTGATTCGACAAAAAGACCGTTAGCCAAATTGCACCGTGCAGGGTGAATGATTGCGACCATCGAAGCTGTCGTCTTGTGAAGCCATCCGGGGAATCATAGGTAGTTGTTCTTATTGCTCTCGTAAAAGCGCTTATTGGCGCATCTAACCGATCAGTCTATATTTAAGTCCCTGAATTGATTACTGCAGAAAGTTTGAGAGTTACTCCGATGGAACAGAAAATCGCGACCGCGTGGCTTATGAATTCCCGCCGCATCCAGCAAACCCTGCTCGAACTATCGAGCCAGAAAGTTGCCAGCACTGATCGCCACATGGCCGTTATCGCCGCCCTGAAGCTGCTGCGAACGGAATACCAGGGGCAGAGCGTTAAGCAGGTGTGCGATACATTGGTTGATCTTCCCCAGAGTGAGCTGAACGGTTTGGCCCGACGTTTGCACCCGGTATTGTGTTCATTGCGGTTGCAGAAATGGTTGAAGGCGTCTGGTCGGCAACAATACCTTGCGGAGAGCCCGGGACCTCGCGGCGCACTGGTGCGGCAGGTACTGTTGGATGACGACTCGATAGAGTTGGGCACGACAAGCCCCAACGGCGATCATTGGAACTAACGTTATCTACCAGCGAGCTCCAGGCATCGCTTTTCTGCCGGCCTTTGCGCCGGCTTTTTTTTGCCCGGTGACTCGCGCAATCCAGGATCGGGGCCGGCCGGCTTGCCCCGGGCACAGGGATTCTCTGGCTAGTGGCTGGCATCATTTTTACTGCGACGGGTGCTGCGGAACTTGCGCTTGATTATCACCGGGTCACCGATACTCCGTTTGACCTCGGTTTCCTGTACCAGCAAGCCATCGGCATCGACGTAATAACTCTGAATGACGCGAGTGCCCTCATCAAGCGAACTTTCCACAATTAGCGTGTCCCCCTCCCAGGTACCAAAACGCACCGGGTCCTGTTTACGGCTGCCCCAGCCACTCAAGCTGACGGACGCGGCCCCCTGGTTGGGCACGAAAACCACAGGCTTGCCGATGTCAGGCCTGATAGCAAGTTGCGCTCCCTGCATTTTTAGCAGAAGCTTTTTCGCCTGCATCAGTGGCAGTGGCGTTTGCCATTGGGCCGGGCCGTCCGGATCTTTTTTCCACTCCAGGGCCGATTTCTTGTGGCTCTTTGAAGCTGCCTCGGACAGGATTGCTGTGACATCATCGCTGTTCTCGACATCCAGTTGCCATGGGCCAAATATGGTCGCCCCTGCGGCTAGAGAAGGCCCCAGCAGGAGAAACCAGCAAAGTACTGTCCTGAGCTGCAAGATTTAGTCCGAGTCGG
>JAHEGP010000013.1:6757-24797 GCA_024645065.1 Cellvibrionales bacterium
GCACCGTGTTGAATGATTTGTTCGCGGGTCAGCGTCGCCATTTGGTCGGCTATTTCAGCAACTGCTGCAGCATCGTAGCTGTCGGAGTGAACAATCGCCCTCAATTGCTGGCGCAACTCCCCCTTCCTTTTTTTTGCTGTCATCATCTGCTGGCGGTTGCTTGCCAGCAATTGCTGTTGTTGATTGTTGAGGTCGAGTTCCTCGCTCAACCGTGCATGGTACTTGCCATGCATTGTGCCATGATGGTGGTCACTGAGTGCGACTGAACTAAAACCGGCGATAGCTGCGAGGCAGGCAGCGACAATGAGAGCTTTGAGCTTCATGCTGATATTCTCCATGGCTTTTTGGCTGGATGCAGTTGGGTCCATTAAATCTGAATATTAAGCAGACTGCCAGTTTCTCCCGGTTCGATCTCCGTCAGGCGAGGGGCCAGGCCCGGGTCGAGGGCGCATGCTAACCGCAAGCTTTTAATAGGAGTCCACCAGGCAAAACAGCTGTTCGGGGCCACCTTCCTGACCTCCCGTTTTTCCAGGTCATGAGCATCGATGGCAACAGCTCGCGACCGGGCTTGGCGCTAAAGCGTTTTTCGTAGCAGATCCTCACAAAAGTGCTCGAGCTGCGCAAGCGTGCCAACCTCATACACGGCATCACAATGGGGTTGATATTGTGCCATTACCGAATCGCCACTATTCCATGCATAGCGACCTTCCGGATTAAGCCAATAACTGCGCCCCGCTTTGTCGGCGCATCGCTGGAAGGTTTTCACTGCCGGATCGGTATGATTATTGCGCGCATCACCCAATACTATAATCACACTGTTGCGATTGAGAGCAGGACCCGCCAGTTCAGCGAAGGAATCCAGTGCAGCGCCATAATCCGTTGAGCCCCGGCCAACCCGTTGCAGAGTGGTTGCAATAGCATTTTCAGTATCGCCGCGAACCTTCAATACCGGACTGATATCCTCGAGGCGATCGGAGAAGGCGTAACAACGCGCCCGGGGAAGCAATTCCTGCATACTGGCCACGAACAGCAGCATGACCTCGGCATATTGTCGAACAGAGCCTGAAACATCACAGACAATGAACAGCCTGGGCCTATCGCGGTGCTTGCGGCGCCAATACAGGCGAAACAGGTGACCATCGGTGGCCACGTTGTGGCGCAGGCTGGCATGGAGATCCAGCATGCCCCTGCGGAAATAGCGCTTGCGGCGTTTGAAGTGCTTGATCAGGTTTTTGGCGATACGTGCTACCAATTGCCGGCAATGCGCTTTTTGTCGCGGTTGCAGACGATTGATGCGAGTTTGCATCAGCATCTGGTCGCGCATATTGGCAGAGCGGGCTTCTCCGAGGAGGGCGTATTGTTGATCCACGTGCTCCCGGGCCTGGCCCTGTAATCGAGCGGCAAAGTCCTGCAGGCTGCTCAGTGTTGGACTGCCGCCGGGCGCTGCGCGAGCTGTTTCCAGCATCATTTGCTGCAACGCGGGCCATTCGAGTTGCTCGAGGATTTTACGGCGAAAAACTCCCTTTTGGGTAAACAGGCGAATGCTATCCAGTCCAGCCCTGGTCCCTGCTTGCTGCACTGCCAGGGCCAACTCGTCCGGGCTGGCGTTGAACAGATGTTGCAGTTGGGGGCACAATTCGGCAGAGGCACGGTCCTGGTTTGGATCCGGTTTGTCGGAGCCATCCGGACTCTCCTGGTGAGCCGTCCGGTTGCCGTAGAAGCGCTCGAAGCAAAGATCGAATAATTGCTTGTCTGATTCGGTTTTCGCGAGCACCATGGAAAGGGCGGCTTTTAGCTGGCCGCGGTTGTCGTAACCGACAAGGTTGATCGACTGCGCCGCAACCAGCGTTTCATCGCTACTGACGGGTAAGCCCGCGTTGCGCAGGGCGGCTACAAATCGCACGAGCGATTTTTCCACAGCCTAGGGTTCGCTGCCAAGTAATTGCGGCAGTTGCGCGGCGACATCATCGACATCGGCCCGGTGCTTGAGTAAAACGTTCAGCGTCGATAGCACTGTATCGCGATCGAGGCTATCTGCATGTAACAGCAATAACGCCCTGCCCCAGTCGATGGTCTCGCTGATCGCGGGTTGCTTGCCAAGTTCCAATTGCCGCAGGCGCTCAACGAAAGCAGCCATTTGTTGCGCCAGGAGACTGGATATATCAGGTATTCGCGAGCGCAGGATGGTGATTTCCTGCTGCATGCCCGGGAACGGGATATACAGGTGCAGGCAACGTCGTCGCAAGGCATCACTGAGCTCCCGGGTCTGGTTGCTGGTTAGTATCACGACAGGAACCTGTTGGGCGGCTACCGTGCCAATTTCCGGAATAGAGACCTGGTAGTCTGAAAGGATCTCCAGCAAGAGCGCCTCGAATTCCTCATCGCTTTTGTCTATTTCGTCGATCAGCAACACTGCCCCTTCGGGTTGTTGCAGGGCTTTCAACAGCGGGCGAGGCTCGACGAAGCGCTCGGAGAAAAAGATGTCATCCATGGCATGCAGCTTTTCCATGCTGGCCCCAAGCCCCTCACTCTTACCCAGCACCTGGTCGATCTGTTGCTTGAGGATCTGGGTGTAGAGCAGCTGCTTGCCATATTTCCACTCATACAATGCCTTGGCCTCGTCTACACCTTCGTAGCACTGCAGACGAATGAGCGGCTGCTCAAGGGTGGCCGCTGCTGCTTTGGCCAGCTCGGTTTTGCCGACCCCGGGCGGCCCTTCAACCAACAGGGGCTTTTGCAGCTGGTAAGCGAGAAACAGCGCCAGCCCGACCTCGTCGCTGGCAATGTAACCACAATCGCCAAGCTGTCTGGTGAGGGTTTGGGCATCAGCGAAAGCGGGAGGGTCAACCCTCATGGGATTTCCCCTGCTGGGTAGCAGGCTGGGCCAGGCGCTCGATAATGTCATCGTGACAAGGAAAGCAAGCTGCCAGGGCCGCGGCGGTCGCCATCTCCATATCCTCGGCGCAAAACCCCGGACTCACTGCCTCGCTGAGCAATGCGAACTCGCCAGCGACAAGCTCGGTGGCCTTCCAGTGACCCCCGGGAACCAGCAGCTGCAGCTTCTGGCCAGCCTCCAGCTGACTTCCAAGGACGAAGTGCTGCAGTTGTCCTTGAGGGTCTATCAGCCAGTAATCCAGAGCGCTGCCGCAGTGAAAATAGTGCATTATGTCTGACTGGTTGCGGTGCCAATAGCCCACCGGACTGTCATCGGTAAGCAGATAGTAGATTGAACTCATGGCGGGACGAGAGACGCCAGGGCCGGCGCAGAGCCTGTGATTGGAGGCGAAGCTGCGGCGAAAGTAGCCGCCTTCAGGGTGTGGTTTCAGCTGCAGCCGTTCGATCAAAGTGTTCTTATTCATGCTGATTGGCTATTATTCGTGTCTTGTTCGGCAGTTGCAGCGACGCCGCCTTGGCAACTGCCAGATCCATTGACCGCAACTTACCGTGGGCCAACTCCCTTAAGATGAGCGACGATCTCAGAATACTTCATGCAAAGCAAGCAGCTAGCCGTGCGATTACCTTGCTGGCTGTACTGTTATTAGTTGGTTGTGCTGCGACTCCCGTGTATACCAGGCAAGACGTGGCCCTGGCTGCGCAACAAAATCAGCTGGAGTTGCTATACAGGCAAATTCAGGCGGACCTGGCCCAGGTCAAGCCGGGGACCGACGAGGAGCTGGCGCTCAAAACGGTGCAAAAAGATATTGGCCAGCGCCTGGCAGAGCCGCAGCAGGCGTTAATTGACTCACTGCAGGAGGAAGCAGCAGGCGGGCCGCTGTCGCTTGCTCAAATCGACCAGCTCGAGGATGCAGCTGATGAGATTGAAAAGTGGCAGCCCGATCGCAAACAGGAACTGCTTGCGATGGTGGCTGCTGCACGCGAGCAAACCGCAAGGCAGCTGGAGTCAGTCAGTTCGGAACTGAAAGCGCTGTCGGAGGCCGAGGCGGGTCGGCGCAATCTGCTTTTGCGGGAGCAGGCGCAGTTGACCGCGGGAAAGCAGGGGGATTTGTTGCGGCGCCAGGCGGACGAGGAGCTGGATATGCTTTACCAGCAGGGTTCCGATGCATTGGCTAAGAAGCAACTGGCCACTGCCAATGAGTTGCTGGGGCAGGTAGCGATTGCAGATCCCGACTACAAGAACCTGGCATTCGAGCAGGAGCTGGTGGCTACCGGTCTCTTTGAGCAGCGTTTTTGGCAGGCATTGGTGGATTCCAGGCCGGAGCAGGCCTATGAGCTGTTTTATGAATTTAGCGAGACGCTCGCTTTTGCGGCCAATCGTGAGCAGATAAGCAAAGATGCCTCGGAGCTTGCCGAATACTTTGAAGCCCTGGGTGAAAAGAAAATGCGGCAAAAGCGGTGGCTTGAAAGCTACGATGCGTTTTTCCGGACTGCCTATATTCGATCCAGCCTGGAGTTGTCAGGTGGGCCGGGGCGTGGAATGAGCAGTTTTATACGCGAAATGGAGAATCGTTTCAAAAGGGCCCAAAGGGCCGGGCAGCCAGAAACGGCATTGGCCTATGCTTCGATTATCGAGCGGCTGCAGCCAGATCATCCGTTGGTAGAATCAAAGCGTCCCGAGGTTCTTGATGCGATCCATAATAGTGCCGTCGCCAAGGTCAGTGTCGGACCCTTTGTGGGGGCCTATGGTCAGCAGCTCGGGCGTGAAATCGGTCGTTACCTGACTGCTGCGGCCCCCAATAAAGTGCGTCTCGTGGACAGGGTGACGCTGCGCTCCGATGCCGCTGAGGATACCAGGGGGCATGCGTTCATGGTGCTGGAGGGAGAAACCGTCAAGGCTAGCGTTGAGACCAAGGAGCAAGCGCGGAGCGAGACCAGAACGGTTGTGACTGCGACCGAGCCCGGTCCGAACCCCCTGCATCGCGTTTGGCGAGACCTGCCGCGAGATGAGCGCAAGCAGACTGACGAACCACCGGAGACCGCCCAGTTGCCAGTCTACGAGGACGTCGTTGTTAACCACAGGGACATTACCAATAAGGCTGTTCTCTCGGTTAAATACCAGCTTGTAGATGCCGCTAACAACAGAGTAGTTGAGGCTGAAACCCTCAGCGATACGGTTACAGCCAAGTCGACGGCAACTTTGGGCATGCGCCAGGGAATGTTTGTTCAGCAAGCTGTTGCGGCGAGCTTGCCGGCTGAAGCGGAAATGTATAATCAGCTAAGCAGCTCTCTGTCTGATGAACTGGGCAGGCGGCTGGTAACGCGGTTGCTGGAACTGGACGCCAAATACGCCATCGCGGCCCGCAAATATCAACAGGACGGCGCTTACCCCGCTGCAACCGAGCAATGGGCCTATGCCTATGCAGTGAGTGACCCCCAGAGCACCGAGAGGGATCGCTATCGCCGTGCGCTGGAGCATTCGGTGCTGGGCGGGTAGCACGGTGTGCCAGGGTCAAGCGATGGCACACCGATAAACCGGGTAATGGCAGATCACTGTGCGCCCCCGGGCTCACCGCTGCCACGCCGAGGGCCTTCAGGGGGCTGTTGTAAAACCGGGTTTTGTGGGTCGACCAATTGCAGTTGAGCCAGCAGGGTCGCCAGTTTTTTGGTGTTGTCAGTGGCTGCGGCAACATCAATTTCCATTTCCAGCTTTTCGCTGATTAATTTCAAGCCCTTCTTGGCCTCAACATTGCCCGGCGCTACCTGCAGTACCGCCTGGTATTTTTGCAGCGCATTGTTGTCCGCAGGTTGGGTATAGCGCCCATTGGCGATATCGTACTCCGCACTGCGCAGCAGCCCGGTGATCTTGAATCGATCCAGCATCGCCTCGGCGCGGTTGCTTTCTTCTGCCGCCCTGGCGCGGGCAGCTGCTACGCTAGCCTGGTGCGCCGCAACCGCCTGATCCAGGCGTAACTGCAGGGGTTCCAATTGTTCCAGCTGTGGGGCCAGGCTGGTGGCTTGCTGCAGGTAGCCTGCTGCCACATCGAGGCTGTTGGTGGAGACGGCCTGGTCTGCCAGGGAGATAAAGTGTTGCGCTATTGCACGCTGTCCAGCCGCAGCGTCCGGATTCCCGGGCTCCATTGCCAACACCCCCTGATACAACTGCAGGGCATTGCCGTCGGGCGGTGACACCAGGGCGCCTTCCGCCATCAGGGATTGGGCCTCGTTGAGCATTCGATGGATGGTTTGACTCTGCCTGTCAACCACCGGCAGTGAATCGGGGTCGAGGTCGATCAGGGCAGACGTCGCTCCAATGGCAATACTGCTTGTGTAGGCATGCAGCGGAAACAACCGGCTGTTGATCGCTTCCCCCAGCATTTGGCTCGACAGGCGACTCGTGGCCAGCTCCTGATCGCTCGGTATGGCACTTTCACGCATGGTGCCATTGTCGGGCTTCTCGACTGCGGGAGTCTCGTCTGCCTGCAACAGTCGATCCACCATGGCCACAGTGCGTTGGTAGTAATCACTCGCAATAATTTGCCGTTGCAGTTTCTCCAGCTCACCCGTAGTCCAGGCATAGTAACCAGCGCCAAGCAGCAGGGGCAGGATAAGCCATGCGGCAACCTTAGCCATGCGGCCCCTATGAGGTCCCTCGTCGACTGTGGCGCGGTCTTCACTGCGACCTGGCTTGACATTGTTCAGCACAGGTGGAGGTTCACTCGCTAGCGGCGCCGTCGCCGCCGGCGCAGGTGCAGGTGCAGGTGCAGGTGCAGGTGCAGGTGCAGGTGCACTGATAGAAGCAAGTACAGATGCATCGGGTTCCGGCGCTTGAAAATCTTCTGCAATTGCCTCGTCGCGCTTTTGGTTCCTGAGGCTGCCCAGGCGGAGTTGATCCAGTTCAGTTATCAGTTCCCTGCCTGTGCTGTAACGCTGCCCCGGAGTCTTGGCCAGCATACGGTCGATCAGTGGTTGCAGGGCGCTGAGCTGTGCGGGGAGTCGTGGTATGGGATCCTTGACGTGCTTGATGCCGATGGCTATTGAATCCCTGCCGTCGAACGGGACGTAACCCAGCAGCATTTCGTAGAAAACGATTCCCAGCGAATAGAGGTCGGAGCGGGTATCAAGTTCCTCGCCCCGGGCTTGCTCCGGGCTCATGTATTTTGGCGTGCCAACCACCATTCCCAGCTGGGTCATCTGGGTGTTACCGGTCATGGTCCGGGCGATACCGAAATCTGTGAGTACAGCACTGCCATCGTCACGGAAAAGGATGTTGTCCGGCTTCACGTCGCGGTGAATGAATCCCTTGTTATGGGCATAGTCAAGAGCCGCTGCAATCTGGCGCAGGATTGACATGGCCTGTCGCGTGGTCATGTTTTTCTTCAGTCGTTCCTTGAGGTCGCCACCGGGATGGTGTTCCATGGCAATATAGTAATAATCGTCCTGCACTCCGACATCGTAAACCGCAATGATGTTGGGGTGCGAAAAGCGCGCCGCTATGCGTGCCTCGCGCATAAAACGCTCGCCATAGTTGTCATCCGCTGCCAGCGCCGGTGCCATAACTTTGAGCGCAACGACCCGGTCAAAGCGCTCCTGGTTGGCGAGGTAGACAGTCGCCATCCCGCCGGTTCCCAGCTGTCGCAGGATTTTATAGCCAGGTATGAAAGGCACCCGGGAGATATTGTTGCCGTGATGTTTGTTCACAATGATTTACCGGCTCATCGCTTGGCTGGGGAATTGGGCTTGGAATTTTTCCCCACAATACGCAGGCTGGCAGGGGATCGCTATCGGTATTTCCCGATAGAACGTAAGTTTTCCCGCTTCGGGCTTTCACGGTTCACATCAACCGCCGGTCATATTCATAAACCGCACGATTTGTGGCTCTGCATCGAGGTCGAATTGATGGCTTTTCGGCTTCAGTGCCATAGCACCGATAATGGCTTCCTGTAGCGGTGCCAGCTGTCCCGGGTGTTGGCGAACGACGGCCCGCAGGTCAACCGAATGCTCATTGCCGAGGCACAGCAGCAGGCGACCCTCGGCAGTTAGCCGAACGCGATTACATTGTCCGCAAAAGTTGTGACTGTGGGGTGATATGAAGCCAACCCGGGTGGCTGTGCCGGGGAGTTTGAAATAGCGGCTGGGACCCTTGCTGGATTCGGTGGTGGGGATCAGTGGGTACCTGCCTTCAATAATGGCTTTCACCTCGTCACTGGAGCAGAAGTGTTGCTTGCGGCCGTGTTCATTGACTCGCCCCAGTGGCATTTCCTCAATAAATGTAATATCCAGATCCCGCGCCAGGCAGAATTCGAGGAGATCGTTTACCTCGTCATCATTGTGGCCCCGTTGAATCACAGCATTGAGTTTTATTCGCTCGAAACCGGCGTTGCGCGCGGCCTCGATTCCCTGAAGTACCCGGTCAAGCTTGCCCACACGGGTGATCGCCTGGAATTTATCAGCTTGCAGGCTGTCGATGCTGATATTGAGCCGGCTGACGCCTGCCTGTCGAAGCGGCCGGGCATATTTTTCCAATTGCGAGCCGTTGGTGGTCATAACCAGCTCTTGCAGGCCTTCCAGGCCATTCAGGGAGTGTAGTAACGACACCACATTATTGCGCACCAATGGCTCACCGCCGGTGATGCGTATTTTTTTAACGCCAAGGTTGACGAAGGCGTGGGCGATGAGTCGCAGCTCTTCAAGGGTGAGGATATGGCTGCGCGGCAGAAATGTCATCTCTTCGGCCATGCAGTATACGCAGCGAAAATCGCAGCGATCAGTTACTGAAATGCGGACATAGTCGACGTGCCTGCCGAAGCGGTCGATGAGAACTGTAGAATCGGGGTTGGCAGACAAAGCTGGTCACTCGCTGTCGCTGTTCAGTATGATGTGGTGAAAAGATGGTATCAGCATGGCGCGTGCTTGTTAACTGTTTGCAAAAAATACGCAAATGAACACTGTAGTTGGCTAGCCTCTAGCCACCGGATTCCCCGCGCATCGATGACAGCGGGGCAGGGAGTACATCGACTTGGCGGATAAAAATGACCGCATGATAGTGGGCGGGTTGCTTGCAGGCGCGGCTTGTTATGCGGTGTTATCCCTGAGCGGCCAGCCGCACCAGCTTGCGGCAACCGCAGCAGTTACCCTGTTATGCCTCTTGTGGTGGGTTTTCGAACCGATACCGATTCCGGTCACCTCGCTGATTCCCCTTGCCGCATTTCCAATGGCGGGGGTGCTCAATCAGCAACAAGTCGCTTCAGCCTATGGTTCACCCCTGATATTGCTGCTGCTGGGGGGGTTTTTATTATCCAAGGCCATGGAGCATACCGGCACCCACCGCAGGGTCGCGCTACTGATGGTTAACCTTGTCGGCGGTGATAGCCCGAAGCGACTGGTATTTGGCTTCATGCTGACTGCAGCCCTGCTAAGCATGTGGATATCCAATACCGCGACCACGCTGATGCTGTTGCCGGTAGCCATTGCGGTGCTGGAGCGGGCCGAGCAGCGGCAGCTATCTATACCTCTGTTGCTGGGTATTGCCTATGCCTCATCGATTGGTGGAATCGGGACACCGATTGGAACGCCTCCCAATCTGGTCTTCATGCAGGTTTACGCTGACGAAACCGGCAACGTCGTCAGCTTTAGCCAGTGGATGAGTTGGGGGCTGCCCGTGGTTATGCTAATGGTGCCCGTTGCAGCATTGTGGCTCACCCGGAATCTGCCGAAAACGGGTGATATCCGGCTCCCGCAACTGGGTCCCTGGGCGCTTGCCCAGAAACGTGTCATGGGGGTGTTTGCCCTCACTGCGCTGGCGTGGATGACCCGCAATGAGCCCTTTGGCGGTTGGAGTGAGCTTCTCGGTATGCCCAATGCCAATGACGCCTCGGTTGCCTTTATGGCAGTGGTGCTGCTGTTTTTGTTGCCTGATGGCAAGGGCAGCAGGTTGTTGAGCTGGGAGACCGCTGTGACCATACCCTGGGGGGTTCTGTTATTGTTCGCGGGTGGTATCACCATCGCCAGTGCTTTTTCAGAGTCCGGTCTCAGTGCATTGCTGGCGGGTGGTATCAGTGGTATCAGCGCACTGCCGGTCGTTCTGATCATAGGCGCAATTGCAGTTAGCGTCAGTTTTCTTACCGAGGCGACCAGCAATACTGCCAGTACTACCCTGCTGATGCCAGTGCTCGCCGCTGCAGCTGCCGGTGCCGGACTCAAGCCAGAACTCTTGATGGTGCCCGCGGCAATGAGTGCTAGTTGTGCGTTTATGCTTCCCGTCGCAACCGCGCCCAACTCAATCGTTTATGGCAGCGGTCTGATACGCACTATTGATATGGCTCGGGAGGGTTTCATTCTCAATTTACTGGGTGCGCTGGTCATCACCGCAGTATGCCTGGTAAGACTTACCTGAAGCGCTGAGCCCTGGACGGTGGGTACATCGGCCAGGCCGGCTTTTTAGATATGAACCCGGCACGTACCCGCCTTGAATAGCGCTAGCGAGCGTTTTCAAGCGCACTGGCGCAGCGGATACAGGATTGGGTATAGGGCAGGGCTTTGAGGCGGGCATCGGCTATCGGATTTCCACAGGTTTGGCAGGTGCCGTATTCATCGTCTTCGATGCGCGTTAATGCTTCCAGCACGTTTCGCAATTCCAGCCGTGTCTCGCGATCCAGCTCCAGCAACACTTCAAGATTTTCGAGTTCAACGGCCTGTTCTGCAAAGTCTTTTTCAATAGGCTCGTCCCGGTGATGCACGTCTCTGTGAAGGCGCTCCGCCCGCAGTAATAATTCATTCCGCTTCTGTTTCAGCTCAGCTTCTATTGCTTGGATATCCACGGCGATTCCTCAAATACATGAAGCCAGAGTGTCGCCCTTGTGCCAGAACAGGGCATTGACCTAAATCAAGCGAGCGATTTTCATCGTGACGGGTGCAGGGTTTTTGCGGCTGAGAGCCTCCGCCGCCGTTGCCCCGGGCTGGTGCTTATTGCTGGTGCTGCTGGTTTTGCCGCCCTTGTAGTCGCGCAATGGCCTGGCGTATAGATTCGAAAGCAATGTCCTCCCGTTGTATCTCATGTAATTCAAGCCAGCGCACTGCGGCCACGTCATCTGCGGCGACGATAGCTGGCTTATGGCGCAGCCTGAACTCGAAAATGACATCCGTGGTCTGATAGACAACGCCGGCGTACAGATAGGTGTTGGCAAAAGAAAACAGGTAGCGCGGTCGGCGTAAATCCAATCCCAGTTCTTCCTGTATCTCCCTTTGCAGGGCCTCCTCCAGGCTTTCACCCGGATCGGTGAAACCTCCCGGCAAATCCAGCATCCCCCGGGCGGGTTCCCGAGCCCTGACCGCCAGCAAAATTTCACTGCCATATCGGATGATGGCGCCGACCGCCGTGGCGACGTTGTGGAAGTAGCAGAAATCGCAGCTGAGGCATATTAGTTGCTTGTTATCCCGAAATTCTATCTCGCCCGAGCGACATTGCGGGCAATGCAGGAATGGTGATGCGCTCATGCAGTCCCACCAAAACCAACAGGCACAGGAGCAGCTGGCCCGCCCCCGGCAACGCGGTAAAACTCGAGTGCATTGCCCGCTAGCACATCGGGCAATAATGTTTCATCGAGGGCGGCGCTGAGAATTTCCAGATCCCGCAGGCTCCAGGGCCTGGGCGCCCGGGTGCAGGGCAGGTCGGTACCGAACATCAGGGCCCTGGGGTTGATGGCTGCGATTTGCTGCAGTGTTTTTGCGATATCGAGATCACCACGGCTGAAGCCGGTCGCTTTTACCCTGGCTCCATGTTCCACCAGTTTCAGCAGCTGCGGGAGCCCGGCCCGGGAGAGCCCCAGATGGTCGATGCTTATTGCAGGCAGTTGTGAAAGCTGGTTGGACAGGGACGCCAGCTGCTGTGAGTCGATATACAATTCGACGTGCCAGCCAGCTAATTCATAGACCCTGTGGGCCAGGTACTGGAGGTGTCCTATATCCTCGGAGCCGCCACGCTTGACGTTGAAGCGCAGGGCGCGCACGCGCTGGCAATCGAGCTCCAGAATCTGCTGGTCGCTGACGTCGTGCGGCAATTGGGTGACACCGACAAAACCCGGGCCAAGGCTTGCCAGCGCAGCCACCAGATAGCGCTGGTCAAAAGCCTGGAACGAGCCGGACACAACGGCGCCACCAACCAAGGGCAGGTCGCGAACACGGGCCCGATAGTCCTCGCTGCTGAATGGAGGCGGCGTATAGCCGTGATTGGGCAACAGAGGGAAGCGTGGATCGATTATATGAAGATGGCTGTCAAAGATGGCTGTCGGGGTTGAGGGAGCGCTCATGGGCGGATTGTACATCGAAACCCATGATGAGTGAGCCTTGCAGCGCTTGCTATCGTAGCAAAAAGAGCTTCGAAGCGAGATGCGGCGCCCGGGCTCGGGGCCAGCACCGTTAGAATCGTTGGTAATAACCAAAGTCATCCATAGCTGCTTATGATTTTTCACTTCCCGGGGCGAAGACTTATACTCTGACCCTGTGACAGGAGTGGCTGCCACTTTGCGTTACAGGCGCTGGCTTGTGGTTGGGTATGAGGCTGCAAACAACCTGGGGTGAAAATACAGTTTTGCCGAGATGGGGCTCTAACAGGGAGAACAACGATAGTGAATGTCCTGATAACGGGAGGAACCGGTTTCGTCGGGTCCGCTTTAAGCCAGAAACTGGCCGGGCGAGGAGAGCAGCTGACTGTTCTGACCCGGGATGTTGGAACTGCACAGCGGCGGGTCGGAACAGCGGTGAATGCGGTGGCGTCCCTGGATGATGCCGAATGGACCGCTTTGGATGCGGTGGTCAACCTCGCGGGCTTGCCGATCGCCGACAGGCGTTGGAGCGAGAAGCGCAAGCAGGCACTGTACGCCAGTCGGGTCGACCTGACCAATCAGCTGGTAGACGCGTTGGCGCAGCAAGAACAACGACCCAGGGTGCTTGTGTCGGCCTCGGCTATAGGGTTCTATGGGGACGGTGGTGACAGCTTGCTGGATGAACGATCCAGGCCCCACCCCGATTTCAGCCATGAGCTCTGTGCGGCCTGGGAGACGGCAGCAGAGCGTGCAGAAAAGTTGGGAATACGGGTTTGCATAATCCGCATCGGCCTGGTGATGGGCCCCGGGGGCGGTATGCTCAAGCGAATGGTTCCCGGCTTTAAGTTGGGGCTGGGAGGGCGGTTGGGCTCTGGTCGCCAGTGGATGAGTTGGGTAAGCCTGCAGGACCTTGTCGAGATGATCGTTTATCTAATGGATCATGAAACCCTGGGCGGAGTCTTCAACGCTACCGCGCCGAACCCGGTGCGCAATAGCGAATTCACCAGCGAACTGGCGACAGTCCTGAAGCGGCCCGCGAAAGTCCCGGTGCCCGCTGCGGCGCTTAAGTTGGCCCTGGGAGAAATGTCGCAGCTGATGCTGGCGGGGCAGCGCGTCATTCCCGCGCGCTTGCAACAGGCTGGTTTTACATTCAGGCATCCAACCCTGCGCGAGGCATTGGTTTACAGTCTTGAGTCTTGAACCCGGAAACCGCAGTCGAACTCTTTGAAAATTATTAAGGGATTGATATTTATGCAAAAAAATACGCTCTTCTGCGCACCCCTTGGGTGATTCCCGAGACGCTGCAAGGCTTATCGAAAAACCCCGGAGCGGCAAGACGTCGTTATCACTCCAGGCAAGGACCCTGCCGGGTGCGGCCCAAACCCTTGCCGGCGGGCGATGCCTTGCCTGCCACCCGGGGATTTCCCGCAAATTCCGCAACCCAACTGCGTATCCAGGTTGAATAAAGCGCTATCTGGCTATTGCACTCGACGAGTGTCCCGAGCGCCAGCGGCGCTCATCTTCATCTGATGGCGCGGCAAGTCGATCACGATCAATGTCAGACTTCTGCTGTGCTTATACAATGCCGTAACAAACCAGTTTCAGGCGGCAGCTGCGCCCGTTACGGAGGGCAGTGGCCCTGCAGAAACTGGCTGGTCCACCAGGGAGAATTCAATTATGACAGCTTTCGATGATAGCCTCATGCAGGCAATGCTGGAGGCAATAGACCACCATTTTCGCGAAACGGCGGCAACTACCGGTTACGACAGAATGCCACCCGAAGTTCGAGCGGCGATCGCTGCGATACCGCGGCATCGATTTGTCCCGCCCGCCAGCAGGCGAGAGGCTTATCGGGACAGCCCGCTTCCGATCGGGTTTGGCCAGACGATCTCCCAGCCATTCATTGTGGCCCTCATGACAACCCTCCTTCGACCAAATCCCGGGGACAGGGTGTTGGAGGTAGGGACGGGTTGTGGTTACCAGGCAGCGGTATTGGCAAAACTGGTCGACCAGGTATTTACAGTGGAGATCGTTGCGCCATTGGCCCGGGCTGCCAATGAACTGCTGGCATCGTTGAAGCTGGCTAACGTTTCGTGCATAAGCGGCAACGGCAACGCTGGCCTGGCCGAGCATGCCCCCTTCGATAGTGTCATCATTACCGCGGCGGCGGGCTCAGTACCAGATGCGATAGTCAGTCAGGTGCGCCCCGGGGGGCGCATAGTGATGCCTTTGGGAGAGCCGGGCTCTCGTCAGCAGCTGACGGTATTAACCAGGTCCGCAGACGGCGAGCTCAGGCGCCAGGAGGTGCTGCCAGTGCAGTTCGTGCCTTTCACCGGTCGCTGATTGGGCTTGCCTGATGGATGAAGTGGCAATTAGCTTCATTACTCTGGGCTCGATGTTCTTGCTGGGTCTCGCGGCGGATTTGATCGGCCGTCGGACGCGTGTGCCCCGGGTCAGCCTGCTGGTTTTGTGCGGGGTCGCATTTGGCCCGGCGGGCCTGGATTGGATAAACGTCGAGGGCTCAATTGTCTTCGATGTTGTGGGTAGTATTGCGCTAATGATGGTGGGTTTCCTAATCGGTGGGAAATTGCAGCCGCGACGACTGCTTCGGCAGGGGCGCCGGGTCATGCAGCTGTCACTCGGCGTGGTGGTAATGACCATAATCTGTGTCGCCCTGACGCTCGGCCTGATTGGCTACCCCTGGCCGTTGGTACTGGTGCTGGCGGGCATCGCCACATCGACCGACCCGATAGCAACGATTGATGTGTTGGAGCATCAGGCGGTCGGTGACGAGTTGGCCGATACCCTGCGTGCGGTGGTGGCGATCGACGACGCCTGGGGTCTGGTAGCCTTCAGCTTATTGGCTGGTCTAGCGGTAGGTATGAATGGTGGCGCAGACCCATTGGCCCACGCTGCAGCCGCTGCCTGGGAAATTGGCGGGGCGATAGTTCTCGGAGCGCTACTAGGCGTCCCAATGGGCCTGCTCAGTGGGCGCATCAGCGCAGGGGAGCCCACTCTGGTTGAGGCATTGGGTATCATTTTTCTGGCGGGCGGCCTGGCAATGTTGCTCGGGGTATCCTTTCTGTTAACGGCAATGGTTCTTGGTTTGGTGGTTTCAGTTGTCGCGAAACATCATCGTCGCGCCTTTCACGAAATTGAGCATGTTGAGTGGCCCCTGATGGTGCTGTTTTTTATTCTTGCGGGGGCAGCGCTCGATTTTGACCGGATGTTGGCGGCGGGAGGTGTTGGGCTGGGCTACTTTTTACTGCGTATTGTCGGGCGCTGGCTGGGCGGGGTGCTCGGGCTCTGGGGCTTGGAAAGGGGGCTGGTGAAGCGCGGCTGGATGGGGCTCACGCTGCTGCCACAAGCTGGCATCGCGATGGGAACGGCCTTGTTGGCGGGCCAGTATCTCCCTGAATATCACGACACCATTATCACGGTAGCGGTCGCGGCAGCAATCGCCTTCGAGTTGGTTGGCCCACCGGTTACCGCGCTAGCCCTGCGTCGACTATCCCGGTCAGGCTGAGAGCTGCCAATCGCAGCCGCTTTGAACTGTTTCACATACTAGTATCTTTACGTATATGCATTGTGAAAGCGCTTATTGAGAATACTGCCCCCAGCGTCCATAGTTAAGCCATAGACTTTTGTAGACAAGGGATATCACAGGTATTCGCCATGATGAAGAAAGCTGTTAACTACAATCAACCGGGTGCCCAGGAGCGTGGGGTAGAGATGTTGGCAACTGCCGTTGCTCGCTTGGTGGGACGCTGCTCGTGTATGAGCGTTGAAATGCGGTTGCGGTTTATGGCCCGCTTGCTGGATAATTTTGTAGATGCAGATTCTCTGCCGGAACCTGACCGGGCAGCAAGCTTTTCTCTCGAGGCGGTGATGCAATCTGCGGAGCGCGATCCCGAGGAAGCGGTTACCAGGGCGGCGCAATTGCTGACACGCTCGCTGACCAAAGAGCAGGGGCTGAATCGTGATGGCTTGTATCGTTTTTATGATGCCTTGTTCGAGCGGCTTATTCCCAGGGAAATGAATCCGCGTTTCGCTGCCGCCTGATCTGGCAAGCATCGCGTAACAGCAAAACGGCAGCCCCCGGGGCTGCCGTTTTGCTGTTCAAGGGTTACCCGATGATTATTGTGGCCGCAAACGACTACCGCGCAGCGCGCTGGGCTGGTTTGCAGAATCGGCACGGAAATAATCCTGGCAGGCACTGAATACGACTTTGGCTACTTCGCGGCTAGCAACGTGATCTTCATGTTCCTGATAACAACTTTCGACAGACTTCGGACCTAAAAGCCCTGGCTTCGAAGCGTTGGGAAAGCGCGTGCGGCAGTCGCTGGTCAGTGCCTGCAATGCGACCCCGTCGAGGCTGGGTCCAACCGCATCGAGGACGCACTCTGCATAGCTATTGACACCGCCAGGTAGCCCAATGGTGATTTTAATGGCATGGGACTGCCCGCTGGCCAGAAGCCATAATGCGGCAGTGGCCAAACATTTGTTTTGATGTAGGTAGTTTTTCAATAACCGCATGATAGCTGAACGCAATTTGATATTTGACTAAAGCTTAGACTGCGCCGCACCAGCCTGCAAAATCTTTGCCAGGTAGTGGGGTGCTGGTTCTCCTAGCGTCGGTAGAGTTTGTCACAGATGAAGTGCAGGAAGCCAATATCTTCGGCTTGCGCCTGGGCTAGTCGCTCCATCGCCCAAAGGTGGGTCTTTTCACCGCTGAAAATACCCGCCGAGCGCAATAAGTGCTCTACCTTTGGCTTTAAGGCGCGATATTGCTCTGCCTGTGGCGGTTTGTTTTGCCGGATGCCAGCATTGGCGCGGTCTGCCAGGGTATAGCTGTAGAGCATAACCGCCTGTCCCAGATTGAGGGATGGATAAGGTGCTGCCATCGGAACCCGGCTAACTGCGTCGCAGAGTCTAATCTCCGCGTTGCTCAAGCCGTGATCCTCGCGCCCGAAAACCATGGCCGAGCGCGCTATCGATCCCTGTTTTTGCCGAAGCAGATCATTCAGCTCCGCTGGAGTGTGATGGTAACGTCGATGGTGGCGGAGCTTTGCGCTTGAGCCGACCACAAAGTCGATATCGCTAGTCGCTGCGCCCAGCGATTCAAAACGCTCTGCGGATGCCAGCAGATCGAGGGCCCCATGGGCTACGGCCCGCGCTGCGGGCGTCTCATGAAGACTGTTACCCACCAGTCGCAGCTCACTGAATCCCATGGTTTTCATTGCTCTGGCCGCGGCGCCTACATTTTCCGGCCGCTTCGGTTCGACCAGGATAAAAACAATCTTCACCTAGTGCGCCGCATGGCCGTCGGGGCCATGGGCGTGACCATGGGCCAGTTCTTCCGGGGTGGCCTCCCGGACGTCGCCGATTTCTATATGAAAAACAATCGTCTGGCCTGCGAGGGGGTGATTGCCATCGATCGTAGCCTGGAATTTACCCGATTTGAGTACCGTTACCTGGCGTTGGCCTTTTTCGGTGTTAACGACGGCAATGCTGCCAGGGCGTAGCTTCCGATCCCGCGATTGCAGGTGTTTGACGGCCATTCTCTCCACCAGGGCCTCGTTGCGCATGCCATAGGCATCATGGGGGCCAAGCTCGAGCGAAAACTGCTCACCGGGTTTCTTCCCGGCCATGGCCTGCTCCAGTTTTGGCAGAATGTTGTTGGCTCCGTGCAGGTAAACAGCCGGATCCCCGTCCTGGGTGGTCTCGATTAAGGTACCCTCGGGGCTTTTCAGGGTGTAATGAAAGCACACGACTTTACTGTTCTCGATGATCATCGGGTCTGGGCCTCATGTTGTAGCTCG
>JAHEGP010000168.1 GCA_024645065.1 Cellvibrionales bacterium
GCCCTCTGGAGGACAGAGCTGGATAACATCGTACTTCTACCAGCAGGCTAATGAAGTGGGTGTATTTCTCACGTTTACTCGTGGTGAGTTCGCAAACCTGGCTTATAAAGATCTTCTTAGCCAGCGGGATGCCATAGATGAAGAGCTAGGAATACAAATTGACTGGAAATCGGATGGTGAAAAACACAAGCTGGTATTTAAGAAGCAATTCCCGAATGTTCGTGCACGAGAAAACAGAGCAGATGTAAAAGAATTCTTTTCAGATACTGTTAATCGCTTTGTAAATGTCTTTCGTCCAAGGTTACAGAGGCTGGTTGAAAATGAATGATTCTTGTTTTAGCTCTGGCAAGGGCCGATGCCTCCAGAAAATGCTGTAATTGTCTGGCTGATGACTGCCAGTCTTTTGCGCTGGTATATACCACTGAGCCAGGCTGGGCGTCTGAAAATCTGACCTGTGCGCCGCCCAGAGAAGGGTGCGTTGCCGGTGCCCTTGCAGGCACACAGCTAAGCTTGCCGGTGGTCCGGGAAAAATACCTGCGGTTTCAATCCGTTGCCTGGGTGCGGGGGCCACCACAGAATGACTGGCTGCTCGAGCGTCCACAGACGCAAAATCGGTATTCCTCGCCTTTGGACAATTGGACTTTGACGGGTTTGTGGTCAGCAATAACTGGGCTCGACATGCTCAAAAAGCAGGGCGATGGTAGCTACGACGCTATTGCGGAGCGCGCTGGGTGCTGGGCCGGGGCGTGGAACTGACCCCGCCGTCGAGGGCCAGCGTGACACTCAAGCGGACGCCGTTTTGCTACTCCTGCTCGTAGCCATGGCGGCTGCCATGTCGATGGCCTGCAGCAAGCTAGCATTGCTTGCACGACCGCTGCCCGCTAATTCCAGTGCCGTGCCGTGATCCACGGAGGTGCGCACGATGGGTAGTCCCAGGGTGAGGTTGACGGCGCCACCAAAGCTGCTGGACTTGAGCACCGGCAGACCCTGGTCGTGATACATGGCGAGGAACGCGTCGACTCGTTCGAGGTTTTGCGGCGAAAAAGCGGTGTCGGCGGGCAGCGGCCCGCTCAGTTGGTAACCCCTTTTCCGGCAGGCGTCCAGTACCGGCTCGATAATTTCAATTTCCTCGCGCCCCAGATGCCCCCCCTCACCAGCATGGGGATTGAGACCCAGCACCGCGATATGGGGTTGGCGGATAGCAAAAAAGCGTTGCAGGTCGTGTCGCAGGATATCGATAGTCTGGCGCAGCAGGGTCGAATTGATGGAATCACTCACCGCCCGCAATGGCAGGTGTGTCGTTACCAGCGCTACCCGCAGCTTGCTGCTGGCGAGCATCATGACCACCCTGGGTGTGCCGGTCTTGGCCGCCAGGTATTCGGTGTGGCCGGTGAAAGGAATGCCGGCGTCGTTGATCACAGCCTTGTGCACCGGCGCGGTCACCATGCCCTGGTAAGTCCCGGCCTGGCAGCCCTCGATGGCCAGGTCCAGGGTTTGAAGCACATAGCGGCTATTGGCCGGGTTGAGCTGCCCGGGTTGGCAGCTTGCGCCGAGTGGGGATGGACGAACCCAGAGTTCTCCGGCAGGTGCAGGGCGGGAAGGTATTTCGCTATCCAGTTCGACAATCCGCAGGGCCAGCCCCAACTGCCGGGCGCGCTCGCGCATGAGGGTGGGATCGGCAATCGCCAGGGTGCGCACTGCATGGGCTTGCATCGCGCTTTGCAGCACGATGTCGGGTCCGATACCGGCGGGCTCACCGGGCGTTATGGCCAGGCAGGGTGTCATACGTTCTTGATGTCGACGTAGGCTTCGTCGCGGATTTTTTGCAGCCAGGCGTCCAGTTCATCCTGGAATTTGCGCTGGTACAGATAACGCCGGGCCTGCTCCCGGGAGTTTTCCTCGCTGATATCGTACTTGCGGCGCTGCTCCACCTGCAGAATATGCCAGCCGAACTGGCTGCGAAAAGGTTGTGATATCTGGCCGATATCGAGGCTGTTCATGGTCTTCTCGAACTCCGGTACGAACTGCCCGGGGCGGGACCAACCCAGCTCGCCGCCTTCTTGCGCCGAGCCATAGTCCTCGCTGTATTGGCGTGCGAGGTCGGCAAAATCATCGCCTGCCAGCGCCCGTCGGCGCAAATCCTGCAACAATTGCTCGCTTTGCTCCTCGGTGCGGATTTCGGACGGTTTGACCAGAATGTGGCGGGCCAGGGTCTGGTCAATAATCTCCGCGCCCCCGCGTCGATCGACCAGCTGTACCAGGTGCATGCCCGCGGCGCTGCGAATCGGTCCGGCGACCTGTCCGGGCTGCAGTGAGGGCACGAATTCTGCAAATACGGCGGGTAGCTCACTATCCTTGCGCCATCCCAGGTCCCCTCCCTGAATCTCCCGACCACCATTTTTGCGGTATTGCGCCAACCACTCCAGGAGCGGGGTTCCACTTTCGATCTGCCCCCGGGCGCGCTCGAGTTCCCCGAGCCGGGCCGCTTCGTCTGACTGCATGCTCACCGTATCGATGCTCAGCAGCAAGTGGGAAATCCGATACTGGGGTGCAGTTCGCGCTTTACCCTCGGTTGACTGCAGGAAGTTGTCAACCTCCTGTTGGGTAATCTCCACCCGGTTATTGATGTTGCCGGCCTGCACCTGCTGGATGATCATCTCATTGCGAATTTGCTCGCGGGTAGCGGTGTAGGAGATGCCCTGCTGTTTGAGCATCTCGCGAAACTCATCAAGACCCAGGTTGTTCTGGGCCGCCACCCGGGTCATGGCCTCGTTGAGCTGGGCGTCGCTGATCCGCACCCCGGCCCGGCGGGCCATTTGCAGTTGCAGGTTTTCAACGATCATCTGGTTGAGAATCTGCTGGCGCATTTCGCTATCGGGGGGCAACGGTCGGCCCTGGGATCGTATCTGGGCCTTGATCTGGCTGATGCGCTCCTCCAGCTCACTGTCCATCACGACATCGTCATCGACGATCGCCGCCACCTGGTCGAGTAACTCCAGGGCCAGGGTCGGGTTGCTGCTGCCCATGAGCAGTGCCAGCAATGTCAGGCATAGCCTGCCGTAGTACTGAAATCGCGCCTTAAAAATGATCACGTTCTTCATATTCCTCAAAACCTACTATGGAGTCTTCAAGTACCGACTTGACGCCGGTATCGGTGCCGCCCAGTCCTTTCATCTCGATCTGGAAGTAGATACCACGGTCGGTTTCCAGGGACGAGTCGAGCCCTTTCTGGTAGGCCAGCCGGGCCTTCCAGCAACAGGAGTTATACTCGATCCCGAATACCTGCCCCAGGGTGCGGGTGTTGGTGTGGTCATAATTGTAACGGCCCAGGAGCGCCCAATGCCGTCGCAGCGGGATGATCGCCGAGACATCGGTCTGGCGGATGGTATTGTCAACGTCGATGCCGTTGATGGTGATGTCTCCCTGGCGACGGTAGTTGTAGCCAAGGTTCAGGACCATGCCTCGGTCGGTATTGTAACGGAAACGCGCGCCGGCCTGGTTCAGCTGGTTGTCGCCGGTTTCGTAAAGCGTCGACACATAGCTGCGCAGATTGCGAGTCCACTGGTAACCCAATTCACCCGCGAGTTGGGAGCTGTCGCTGGTGTCGATGATGTTGTTGCTTTCCAGAATATTGACCTTGCGATCGCTGAAGTAAAAGATTTGACCGAGGCTTGCCCAAAGAGTTTCCGTACCGCTGCTATCCTGGATCAGGCGGGAAGTGACACCAATCGACAATTGATTGGCATCGGGAATGCGGTCGTAACCGGTGAAGCGGCTCTCCCGGAACAGCTGGTTGTAGTCGAAGGTAGTGAAGCCGGTATCGAACAGCGGTTGATCGGTCTGGTCTTCGAACTTGTTGTAGAGGTAGTAGATTCGAGGCTCAAGGGTATTGGTAAAGGACTGCTCAAACCATTGGCTCGGGCGCTCGAAATATAATCCTGCATCCAGGCTCGCCATGGGAAGTGTCGCCGCAGGTCGCTCGTCTTCAACAGGCTGGCCGGGGAGGAGGTCATGGTCGTCATTGAGGTCGTAATGCACCGATTTCAGTTTGACGGTGGGGGTGATGTAACCCCAGCGGCGGTAGATGGGGAAGCTTACACCGGGTTCGAGATAAATCCGTGAACCGATGGCGCGGTTGGTGTTATCGATGTCGAACTGGGTTAGCTGGGCCTTGAGTAACCAGGTTGGGCGAAACGACAGGTTATCTGTGCTTACGCTGAGGAACAGTTGGGGCAGGCGGCGATACTGTTCTGCCACGAAGTCGTCGATGACCTGGTACTGCACAAACTGGGCGGAGAAGTTGTAATAGCGCCCGGCCTTGGCAATAAAGGCGCTTTGCTCCAGGCTGGTGCTGCGCTTGATCTCCAGGCTGGTGGCGCCACTGAGGTCGCTGAGATAGTCCTTGTCGCTCACCTCGGTGTAGTTGATGCGATGAAACCACCATCCCGGCAAAATGCCGCCTTCGTTGACGGCGTAGAACCAGCGCGAATCATCATATTCCTTGTCGTCGATCCAGGAGCCGGCGACCACCCAGCTGCTGTAGCGATTCAAGTGCCGGGCCTCGACTTCGGCGGCGAGGCCCCGGGCGGCAATGTAGCGGGCGGCGATAGTCGCGTCCCAGTCCGGGGCGATATTCCAGTAGAACGGCACCGATAGATCAAGGCCGCCCGAGCTCGAGCTGGCGCTCATCGATGGGAATAGCAGACCGCTGCGGCGCCGGTTGTCGACGGGAAAAGTGAGATAGGGCCAGTAGAATATGGGCACGTCGGCAACGCGCAGTTTTGCATGGGTGGCTTTGCCATACCCGGTCTCCTGGTCCAGTTCAATTTCATCGGCCGTCAGGCGCCACGCCTGGCTGTTGGGGGCACAGTGGGTATAGGCGCCGTTCCTGAGCTTCACAATGGTCTTGGATTCGCGCTCTACCTGATCCGCCGAGCCCCGGGCATGGGCCCCGTGGAACACGTACTGGGCATCGTCCAGGGTGCCGGTTCCCGCTTCGACATCGACCTGCGCCGAATTCCCTAGCACCAGCAAGCCCCTGTCCCGCAATTCGATATTGCCCTCGGCGTGGAGTTGGCCGGTTTCGGAGTCGTATGTCGCCTCATCGGCTTGCAGCAGCAGGTCGCCCTTGGCGAGGCTGACATTGCCAAAGAGTCGCGCTCGCTGGTTCTTTGTGATTTCCGAATTATCGGCAGATGCCCTTAGCGGTGCTGTGTTCGGGTCTTCCCCGGCTTCCGGGTTGGTGTTGACTGGTTCGACATAGGCGCCTTCGCAGAAGGCGGGGGTAATTTCGAGCTGCTGTGGGCTCATTTCCTCGACCGGGTACCAATCCAGTGAGCGGTTGTAAGCACGCTCCGTCTCATCATCCGCAATGGCCGTCCCGAACATCCCCAGGCCACTGGTGGCAACAGCCAGCAACAGGCTCAGCGGGGAGGGTGGCGACAGTCGATTGACAGGCTTTATTACCGCCAAGCTGGTTTCTCCGGAGTCGGGCGGTTATCGATGAGCCGCTGTTTTTTCGAAGTGCTGTTTTCATTGTTCTGGAAGAACGGCGATAATAAAACATTAGTCAGCCGCTGCCCAGCGGTGCTGCTGAATCGGGGGGGTTTCATTGCACAAAGTCGACGTAGCGGGCCGGAACCGGCGCCGCGAGGAGTTGGATGCCTGGGTTGCGGCACAGTTGGGTGAGTCGCAATTGGCGATGCAGCCCGCCTCCAGTGATGCCAGTTTCCGTCGCTACTTCCGTGTTGTTACCGGCGGCAAGAACCTGATAGTGATGGACGCGCCGCCCCCGCAGGAAGATTGCCGGCCCTTCGTCAAAGTGGCAGAGCTGTTCGGCCGGGCCGACGTGAATGTGCCGACGGTCCTTGCCAGCGATATCGAGCGCGGTTTCCTGTTGCTGGAAGATCTTGGCTTGCAGACCTACCTCGAGGTGCTCGATGCCGACAATGCCGATACCCTGTTTGCAGACGCCATAGCGGCATTGATCCGCCTGCAGAAGGCAAGTCGTCCCGGGATACTGCCGGAATATGACGCCGCCCTGTTGCGGCGTGAGCTCGAACTGTTTCCCGAGTGGTATCTCGAGCGTGAGTTGGGCTGGACCCTGGATCGAGAACTGCGCGCCGAGCTCGATGTACTGTTTGAGCTGCTGGTGGAGCGAGCGCTGTCGCAGGAGCGGGTATTCGTGCACCGCGACTACATGCCGCGCAACCTGATGGTTAGCGAGCCCAACCCGGGGGTTATTGATTTCCAGGACGCAGTGTACGGTCCCATCAGCTATGACCCCATCTGTCTGTTCAAGGATGCCTTCATAAGCTGGCCCGAACCCAGGCTTATGATTTGGCTGGAGCAGTATCGGCTGGGTGCCCGGGAAGCGGGTATAGCCGTGCCGGCCGATTTTGACGATTTCTACCGGGATTGTGATTTCATGGGCGCCCAGCGCCATCTCAAGGTGATCGGCATTTTTGCACGCATCTGCCACCGTGACGGCAAGCCGGCATATTTGAAGGACGTGCCTCGATTCCTCGCTTACCTGCGGGGCGCTGCCGACCGCAATCCGGAACTGGGGTCCCTGAGGCGGCTGCTGCAGCGACTGGAGCCCGCGTTGTGAAGGCGATGATCCTGGCAGCGGGACATGGCAAGCGCATGCGCCCATTGACGGCGACCACGCCCAAGCCGTTGCTGGAAGTCGGTGGTAAACCCCTGCTGCAATACCATATAGAGGGCTTGGTTGCGGCGGGGATGGTCGATATCGTTATCAACACGGCCTGGCTGGGAGATCAGATCGCGGCATTTGTGGGTGATGGTTCGCGCTTTGGCGCCCGGATAACGCTGTCTGACGAGGGGACGCCACTGGAAACCGCCGGTGGCATCAAGCGAGCGCTGCCACTGCTGGGTGCAAGTCGTTTTGTGGTGGTTAATGGAGATATCTGGACGGACTACGACTTTGCCGGCCTGGGGCGTATCGCCCCGGAGGTGACGGCGCACCTGGTGCTGGTACCAAATCCGCCGCAGCATCCGACGGGGGATTTCTGCCTCGACAATACTGGCGTCGTCAACCCGGCCGAGGGCCCGCGCTATACC
>JAHEGP010000169.1 GCA_024645065.1 Cellvibrionales bacterium
TAGGGGGCTTTTTGGTGGCATTGAGAATGAAGGGCGAAACTATCGATGAGATCGCCGCTGCGGCGCAGGTCATGCGAGAGTTGTCCAGTGGGGTTGATGTCAGTGGCGATCACCTGGTGGACATCGTCGGCACCGGTGGCGATTCGGCTGGCCTGTTTAATGTTTCCACAGCGGCCAGTTTTGTCGCCGCCGCTGCCGGTGCGCAGGTGGCCAAGCATGGCAATCGCTCTGTGACTTCCAGTTCAGGCAGCACCGATCTGCTGGAAGCCGCGGGAGTGGCACTTGACCTGAATCCCCGGCAAATCGCCCGCTGTATTCGTGAAGTTGGTGTGGGTTATATGTTTGCCGTGCAACACCATTCCGCCATGAAACATGCGATCGGGCCGCGCCGTGAGCTGTCGGTCCGCACCGTTTTCAACCTCCTGGGCCCATTAACAAACCCGGCGGCGATACCGAATATGCTCCTTGGCGTTTTCAGTGAGCAGTGGCAACGTCCCTTTGCTGAAGTGCTCAAAAAGCTGGGTGCTCGCCATGTACTGGTGGTGCACTCCAACGATGGCCTCGACGAAATCAGCATCGCGGCCCCCACCCGGGTAGTGGAGTTGATGGACGGCAATATCAGCGAGTACAGCATTGCCCCGGAGGACTTTGGCCTGAGCCGGGCGCCATTGGACAGCCTGGTCGTCGCCAATGCCGCTGATAGCCTGGCGCTGATAAAGCGGGCCTACGCTGGCGAAGCAGAAGCGGCGCGGAACATGCTGGCGCTGAATGCCGGTGCTGCGCTTTACGCGGCCGGGGTGAGCCGCGATATTGCGCAGGGGGTGAAGCTGGCAGATGATGTGATGGCGTCCGGACAGGCCTGGGAAAAGTTGCAGGATTTCGCGCGCTTTACTGAACTGCTCGCCGCCGCCACTGGTGGAAGCTGATATGGGCGCGCCCACCATTCTGAAAAAGATCATTGCGCGCAAGTACGAGGAAGTTGATGAACGCCAGGCGCGCGTGTCTATTGCCGACCTGCGTGCCCAAATCGCGGCACAGCCGACTTGCAGGGGTTTCGAGGCGGCGCTGCGACGGGCGGTTCAGGCGGGTGATCCGGCGGTTATTGCCGAGGTCAAAAAGGCGTCGCCCAGCAAAGGAATCATCAGGCCGGATTTCGATCCAGCCGCGATCGCTCGCAGCTATGAGGCAGGGGGCGCTGCCTGTCTGTCAGTGCTGACTGACGTCGACTACTTCCAGGGCGCTGACGGCTATCTCGAGCAGGCGCGCAGTGTCACCGCACTGCCGGTTTTGCGCAAGGACTTTATGGTTGATGCCTACCAGATCTACGAGGCCCGGGCTCTCGGTGCTGATTGTGTGTTGCTGATCGTCGCAGCCCTGGGGGATGAGCCTGGCAAGATGTCGGAGCTGGAGGGGTTGGCCCTTGAGCTGGGTATGGATGTGCTGGTAGAAGTGCATAGCGCGGCCGAGCTGGAGCTGGCGCTGGCGCTGGAAACATCGTTGTTGGGAATAAACAATCGCGACCTGCACAGTTTTTCGACCTCGCTGGACATCACGATAGGGCTGTTACCCCAGGTGCCTGCGAAAAGCCTGCTGGTGACCGAAAGCGGTATCCACAGCCGGGCGGATGTGGAAAAAATGCGGGCTGCGGGCGTAAATGCTTTCCTGGTGGGTGAGGCGTTTATGCGAGCCCCGGATCCGGGGCTGGAATTGCGTAAGCTGTTTTTTTACAGTTAGGGGGTAAGTCGGGGATGCAATGGCGGTTTTAGCGGGTGCCGTAAACCACCATGGTTTTGCCCTTGACCGATACCAGTGCGCGCTCCTCGAGGTTCTTGAGTACCCGGCCTACCATCTCGCGTGAACAGCCAACGATGCGCCCTATTTCCTGGCGTGTGATTTTGATCTGCATGCCGTCAGGGTGGGTCATGGCATCGGGCTCCTTGCTCAGGTCGAGCAGGGTGCGGGCCACCCGGCCTGTCACGTCGAGAAAAGCCAGATCTCCCACTTTGCGGGTGGTTTTGCGCAAGCGTGCAGCCATTTGGCGCCCCAGGGTCATATGTATCTGGGGAAAGCGCTGCGCTATCTCGGCAAAACGAGCGTAGCTGATTTCAGCGACTTCACAGCCGCCTTTTGCGCGTACCCAGGCACTGCGGGAATCCTCGTTGTCGAACAAGCCCATCTCGCCGAAGAAATCTCCGTCGTTGAGATAGGCCACGATCATTTCCTTGCCATCGTCATCTTCAATGGCCACCGTCACCGAGCCCTTGATGATGTAATACAGCGATTCACAGTTGTCGCCGGCGTAAATGATTGTGCTTTTGGCAGGGTACTTGCGGCGATGGCAGTATCCCAGAAACTCGTCCAGATGCTCAATCTTGGGTGTCAGTTGTAAGGTAACCAAACTCTCACTCCGTTTGTTATTCACGTCTCGTTGGGTATTTCCCAGTATGGTACGTAGTTTGCCGATCTGCCAATTTCCCACAGGGTATTGCGGGCCTTATTGTGACGTGGGTTCTATTTTAGGCTGGCCGGGGCGGAGGTGGTGGTGGTCGAGGTATTGGGTATAATGGCCGCCGCAGAGTCGAGGGCCGGTTTTCAAGTGCCGTGTCAGCCAATAGCGACACAAGCCCCGGGCTTGAAGTTCCGATGGAGTTCAATCATGAAGGCAACGATAAAGTGGGTTGATGGCGCCATGTTTCTGGGCGAGTCTGGCAGTGGTCATACTGTGGTGATGGACGGTGCCCCGGAGCACGGTGGACGCAATGCGGGTATTCGTCCGATGGAGACGCTGTTAGTCGGAATGGGTGGCTGCGCATCGTTCGATGTGATGAGCATCCTGCGCAAGTCGCGCCAGAAAGTGCGACACTGCACCGCAGAAATCGACGCCGAGCGCGCCCCCGAGGCTCCCGCGGTGTTTACCAGCATACATATTCATTTCAAGGTGGTCGGTGACAATCTCAAGGAGGCACAGGTCAAGCGGGCGGTTGAGTTGTCGGCAGAAAAGTACTGTTCTGCATCCATCATGATGGCCCGGGCCGGGGCCAGGGTAAGCCACAGTTACGAACTGCTCTTGCCAGAGTAGAGCCGCCTCAAACCCTGTAGGTGGTCCTGGTCATGACCCGGGATAGCAGGGTCATGCCGCGCTTGGCCCCATCGTTGAACTGCACGCCGCCGGCTTCTATCGCCCGGGTTGCGTGCTCCTCCTCATCCTGCAGCATCTGCTGGAGAATCGAGCGGCTCTTCGCATCGTCCTCGGGTAACTGATCGAGGTGAGATTGCAGATGCTTGCAGACCTGCTGCTCGGTAGCAGCGACAAAACCCAGGCTCCACTTGTCGCCGGCAATCCCGGCCAGGGCGCCGACACCGAACGAGAGTGCATAGAACGCCGGGTTGAGCACACTGGGGCGGCTTTCAAGCTCACGTAAGCGGTCCTCACACCAGGCGAGGTGATCAATCTCTTCAGCGGCGGCTTTTGCCATGGTGTCCTTGATGTCTGCTCGACGGGCGGTGAGTGCCTGACCCTGATACAAAGCCTGGGCGCATACTTCGCCGGTATGGTTGACGCGCATCAGCCCGGCCGCATGCTTTTTCTGACTGGCGTCAAGCTCACCCTCGACGCCATGGATGGCGGGGTTATCACGCCGGGCCCGGGCGCTGCCGGGAGACAGGGTTTTCAATGCGCGATCAAGGCTCATAACCAGTTTGTCGCCAAGGGATGCCGTCGTCATAATGCCCTCCAGTTGAGCTGCGGGGTTGTCTCTGCCATGGCCACTGCCTGGGTCAAGCTTGCTGCTGTTCCCGGGCTATCGCCCGGTAACCAATGTCATTGCGATAATAGACACTCTCCCAGCGAATTCGTTTAACCAGCTGGTAGGCTTTTTGTTGTGCTGCCTGCACAGAATGCCCCAGTGCGGTGGCGCACAATACGCGCCCGCCGCTAGTGACGACCTGGTCATTCTCGATTCGGGTTCCGGCGTGGAAGACCATCGCATCCTCCTGCGGCGCGGGTGGCAGCCCGGTAATGACCGCTCCCTTTTGGTAGGCGTTGGGGTAGCCGCCCGCTGCCATCACCACACCTACTGCGGCGCGGGGATCCCATTGGGCCGCCACGGTATCGAGCTTGCCGTCGATAGCTGCCTGGCACAGGCTGACCAGGTCTGACCGCAGGCGCAGCATTATTGGTTGGGTTTCCGGGTCGCCGAAGCGACAGTTGTATTCCAGCACTTTGGCACTGCCGGCCTCATCGATCATCAGCCCGGCATAGAGAAAACCGGTATAGGTATTGCCCTCGGCAGCCATCCCGCGCACGGTGGGCAGAATAACCTCCTGCATAACACGCTCGGCAATTGCGGGCGTGACAACCGGAGCCGGGGAGTAGGCCCCCATGCCGCCTGTGTTAGGACCCTGGTCGCCATCATCCCGCGCCTTGTGATCCTGGCTGGAGGCCATCGGCAGCACGTGCTCACCATCGACCATCACGATGAAGCTGGCTTCCTCGCCCACCAGGAACTCCTCTATCACCACCCGGTG
Source organism: Cellvibrionales bacterium (assembly GCA_024645065.1). Lineage (GTDB taxonomy): Bacteria > Pseudomonadota > Gammaproteobacteria > Pseudomonadales > JAHEGP01 > JAHEGP01. Next base: position 4,528 of record JAHEGP010000169.1, read on the forward strand.
GCCTGCCTCGCCAAAGGCATTGCCGGCGAGCATATCGTCGACCGCGGCCCTGGCCTCGGCTACGGTCTGGGCCAGGATAACGCCCTTGCCCGCTGCCAGGCCATCAGCCTTGATCACGATCGGGACTCCTTTTTGCTCAATATAAGCAAGCGCGGGGGGAATCTCGGTAAACGACCCATACTCCGCACTGGGTATTGAATGACGGGCCAGGAAGTCCTTGGTAAACGCCTTGGAACCTTCGAGCTGCGCGGCTCCCCGGCTGGGTCCAAAACAGCGTAGCTTACGCGCACGAAAAAAATCGACCACACCGGCAACCAGCGGTGCCTCGGGGCCCACAATGGTGAGGCCGACATCGTTGTTGCTTGCGAAGTTGGCCAGCGCCTCGAAATCCATGGCGTCGATGGCGACATTACTGATTCCCTCGGCAAGGGCTGTGCCGGCATTGCCAGGAGCAACGAAAACAGTGGTGACCTCGTCTGCCTGGGCCGCTTTCCAGGCCAGGGCGTGCTCCCTGCCGCCGCTACCGATTATCAATACATTCATGCCGTGGTGTCCCGCAGTCTGTGAGCGATCAGGACCCTTGCTGGTGCAGGGTCGGGTAATTAGTGCCTGAAGTGGCGCATGCCGGTGAATACCATTGCCATGCCATGCTCGTTGGCGGCGGCGATCACCTCTTCATCACGCATGGAGCCTCCGGGCTCAATGACAGCGCGAATACCAACCCTGGCAGCGTTGTCAATGCCATCCCGAAACGGGAAGAAAGCGTCGGAGGCCATCACTGAGCCCTTGACCTCAAGGCCAGCATGCTCCGCCTTTATAGCGGCGATTCGCGCCGAATTGACCCGGCTCATCTGGCCTGCCCCCACACCAATGGTGCGCTGATTACTGGCATAAACAATGGCGTTGGATTTGACCATTTTGGCGACTTTCCAGGCGAACAGCAGATCGCGGATCTCGGCCTCGGTCGGCGCGCGTTCGGTTACAACCTTCAAGTCGCTGGCGCTTACCATTCCGAGATCCCTGTCCTGCACCAAAAGGCCGCCATTGACCCGCTTGAAATCCAGGGCAGGGCTGGCGGCCTTCCAGTTGCCAGTGCTGAGCACCCTGACATTTTGCTTCGCAGCGGTAACGGCGAGCGCATCCTGGTGCACAGACGGTGCAATGATGACCTCGACAAATTGCTGCGCGACTATTGCCTTGGCGGTGGCCGCATCGAGCTCGCGATTGAAAGCGATAATGCCGCCGAATGCAGATTCAGTATCGGTCTTGAAGGCCGCCTGATAGGCGTCTTCAATATTCGCTCCGACTGCGACACCGCAGGGGTTGGCATGCTTGACGATGACGCACGCCGGCTGCTCGAATTGTTTGACACATTCCAGCGCGGCGTCGGTATCGGCAATATTGTTAAAGGACAATGCCTTGCCCTGCAGCTGGATAGCGCTGGCGATGCAGGCGCCATGGAGATCGGACTCAACGTAAAAGGCGGATTTCTGATGCGGGTTTTCGCCGTAGCGCATCGCCTGCTTTTTGCTGAATTGCAGGTTTATGGTGGCGGGAAAGCCAGCGCTGCCATTGGCGCTGAGCTGGCCAAGGTAATTGGCAATCGCGCCATCGTAGGCGGACGTGTGCTCAAAGGCCTTTACCGCCAGTTCGAAGCGCGAGCCTGCATCCAGTTGGCCGGCGTTATCCCGCAGTTGCTGGATGATGGCATCATAATCCCGGGTGTTGACCACGATCGCAACATCGCGATGGTTCTTCGCAGCGGCTCGCACCATGGTAGGCCCACCGATATCGATATTTTCTATCGCCGTCGCCAGGTCGCACTCGGGGTCGGCCACGGTCTGCTCGAACGGGTAGAGGTTGACGACCACCATATCTATCGGATTGATGCCGTGTTGCGCCATCACGGCGTCGTCGATACCGCGTCGGCCGAGGATGCCGCCATGCACTTTGGGATGCAGGGTTTTTACCCTTCCATCCATCATCTCTTCAAATCCGGTGTAGTCGGAGACTTCCACCACCGGGACACCGTTTTCCTGAAGCAGGCGAAAGGTGCCTCCCGTGGACAGCAGCTCGACGCCGAGGTCGGCCAGGGCGCGGCAGAAATCAACGATGCCGGTTTTATTCGATACGCTAATCAGCGCGCGGCGGACGGCGACGGGTTGGGTCATGGCTTGCTTTTCCTGGATGGGCATTGGGTGATGGGTTTTACAACAGGTCGTACTGTTTTAACTTCTTGCGCAGGGTTCCGCGATTCAGGCCAAGTATTGTCGAGGCGCGTGTCTGGTTGTTGCGGGTATAGCGCAGTACCGCCTGCAGCAATGGCAGCTCAACTTCGGCAAGCACCATGTTGTAGAGATCGCTGGCCATTTGTCCGTCAAGGTGGGTAAAGTAGTTGTTCAAAGCCACTTCGATACTATCGCGCAGGGTCTGGTTTTCCCCCACCATTGTCTGGCCGATGTGCTCCTGCGGGGTGTCGGCATTCGCATCTTTGGCAAGCTGGGCGGTGTC
>JAHEGP010000170.1 GCA_024645065.1 Cellvibrionales bacterium
ACAAGCGGGTGCCCGAATAGTAAACTGTTGTATCGGCGGGCAGAATTTGCAGCTGGATACCAGACTAAAGTCTGAGGCAACGGAGCTCCCCGGAGCACGGTTTCAACTTAACTTGAACCTGGGATTGGGCTATAATCCGGGGCTTTTCACAGGTCTGGAAGCAGCCGGATCATTTTATCCAGCCAGGAGGAAAACCACGGTGTTAGAAGCCTATCGTAAACATGTTGCAGAGCGTGCTGAATCCGGCATACCGCCCAGGCCATTGTCTCCGGAGCAGGTCGCTGACCTGGTTGAATTACTCAAAAATCCCCCCGCGGGCGAAGAACAAACCCTCATTGAATTGCTAACCGACCGCGTGCCTCCAGGGGTCGACGAGGCGGCCTACGTAAAAGCAGGTTTCCTGTCTGCAATCGCCAGGGGTGAGACGACCTCTCCCCTGATTGACAGGGCGGCAGCTGTGCAGCTGCTGGGCAACATGCACGGTGGCTACAACATCGAAACGCTGGTTGAACTACTCGACGATGGAGAGCTCGCAGCACTCGCGGCGGAGCAACTCAAACACACTCTTCTTGTTTTTGATGCGTTTCACGACGTTGAGCAAAAAGCGAATGCCGGTAACGCCAACGCCAGCGCGGTGCTCGAATCCTGGGCCAATGGCGAATGGTTTACCCAACGCGACAAGGTACCCGAGTCGACCCGGGTCACCGTGTTCAAGGTCTCCGGTGAAACCAACACTGACGATCTCTCACCCGCCCCGGACGCCTGGTCGCGGCCCGATATCCCGCTGCACGCACTGGCGATGTACAAGATGCCCCGGGAGGGAATCACCAACGCCAAGCAGCAAATCGAGGAGCTCAAGGCCAAGGGCCATGCCGTCGCCTTTGTAGGCGATGTTGTAGGCACCGGTTCCTCCCGGAAGTCGGCAACCAACTCGGTGCTGTGGTACATCGGCGAGGATATACCCGGGGTTCCCAACAAGCGCAGTGGGGGGATTTGCATCGGCGAGAAAATAGCTCCCATTTTTTATAACACCATGGAGGATGCGGGGGCGCTGGTGTTCGAGGCTCCGGTTGAAAACATCAATTCGGGGGATGTCATTGACATCCGCCCCTACGAGGGCAAGATCCTCAATGCCGACACTGGCGAGGTGGTCAGTGAATTCGAACTGAAGTCCGATGTCCTGCTGGACGAAGTACAGGCTGGGGGACGCATCAACCTCATCATCGGACGTGGTCTTACCGAGCGCGCTCGTGAAGCCCTGGGCCTGGAACCGACCGAGTTGTTTCGCAAGCCGTCCCAGCCCGGCGATTCCGGCAAGGGTTATTCTCTTGGCCAGAAAATGGTGGGGCGCGCCTGTGGTGTCGAGGGCGTGCGACCGGGCACTTACTGCGAACCCAGAATGACGACTGTGGGTTCACAGGACACTACCGGCCCAATGACCCGGGACGAGCTGAAAGACCTGGCGTGCCTGGGCTTCTCGACGGATCTGGTGATGCAGTCGTTTTGCCACACCGCTGCCTATCCCAAGCCGGTGGATATCGAAACCCAACACAGTCTGCCAGACTTTATAATGACCCGCGGCGGTGTTTCCTTGCGTCCTGGCGACGGCGTCATCCACAGTTGGCTTAACCGGATGCTGCTCCCCGATACCGTCGGTACCGGAGGCGACTCCCATACCCGCTTCCCCATGGGGATATCCTTTCCCGCGGGCTCCGGCCTGGTCGCTTTTGCCGCGGCGACCGGTGTTATGCCATTGGATATGCCAGAGTCTGTGCTGGTGCGTTTCAAGGGTAAGATGCGACCGGGCATTACCCTGCGTGACCTGGTGCACGCTATCCCCTACTACGCGATCAAGGAAGGCTTGCTGACTGTTGCGAAGCAAGGCAAGAAAAATATTTTCTCTGGCCGCATTCTTGAGATCGAGGGGCTCGACGACCTGACCATCGAACAGGCCTTCGAGTTGTCCGATGCCTCGGCGGAGCGGTCTGCTGCCGGGTGCACGATAGCGCTGGCGGAAGATTCGGTAGCTGAATACCTGCGCTCCAACGTCACACTGCTGCGCTGGATGATCAGCGAGGGTTACGGTGACGCCCGCACTCTGGCGCGGCGGGCCGATAAAATGGAGGCCTGGTTGGCCAATCCTGAACTGATGAAAGCCGATGCTGATGCCGAGTATGCCGCGGTGATCGAAATTGACCTTGCTGAAATTTCTGAACCCATCGTTTGCTGCCCCAACGATCCTGATGATGCGAGGCTGTTGTCGGAAGTTGCAGGAGACAAGGTTGATGAGGTTTTCATTGGTTCGTGCATGACCAACATAGGGCACTTCCGCGCTGCCGGCAAGCTGCTCGACTCCCACGACGGCGGCATTTCAACCCGAATGTGGATCGCGCCGCCGACCAAGATGGATGCCCACATCCTGATGGAAGAAGGCTATTACAACGTCTACGGCCGCGCCGGTGCGCGCACTGAGATGCCGGGATGCTCCCTCTGCATGGGCAACCAGGCTCGGGTGGCACCGGGATCCACCGTGCTGTCGACCTCGACCCGCAACTTCCCCAATCGACTGGGTGATGGTGCCAATGTCTACCTGACTTCCGCGGAATTGGCTGCGGTCGGCGCCATTCTTGGCAAACTTCCCACTCCGGCCGAGTACCAGGAATACGCTGGCAAAATCGACTCCATGGCCAACGATATCTACCGCTATACCAATTTCAATGAAATTGCCGAATTCCAAAGTGGTGCCGACAAGGGCAAGAAAATTGCCTCGGTGGAGATCGTTACCGTTTAGCGATGCTATGGCAGCGCCCTGCAGGGATGTTGGGCTGGGGATTTGCCTGGGTCCCTGTAGCGGATCACAGCGCGAGTAGCCAGGCAGGCCGAAACGAAGAAACCTGGATCAGGTTTCTTCTCGCAATCGCACCGCACGGGGCAGTGATCTGCGCATTTTCAAGCCGATTATCTGCGCTGCCAGTTTCATTACCAACATGTGCAGGCGCAGGCGCCTTGCCCAGTTGTAGCGCAGGTCGGCGTAGCTGAGTGCCGAGTACACCGCGGCAAAGTCGGTCAGCGTCGGCGCCAGCTCGGGGTAGCGCTGGGCCATCTGGCCGCAGTATGCCACCATGCTTTGCATTGGCTGTCTCTGAGCCCCCAACATACCGAGCAAGCGGCTGAATATCCTGGCCGCCAATTGTGCCGGGCCCCGGCGTCGGAACAGCAACCGCCGGAACATCCACAGCAACAGCAGCAAGACGACAGCCAGCAGGGATACGGCCAGCACGCGGACTAGCGTGCCCAGTTCGCCCTGGCCAAACCATTGCTTCATCCAACTGAACTGGCGCTCACGGTTGTAGTTGAGGAACCAATGCGCCCAACCGTAATTGACCGCGTCCCACCATAGACGCACATCCTGCAGCCAATCAAGGTTGTCATTGCCCATGAAGCCCAGCAACCCACCCGGCGAGAACTCTTCGCGTTGCAGCAGCGCCGCTTCTACACCTCGGGAGATGCGCTCAGGAGCTACCTGGGCCGTCGGGTCGTAGCGCACCCATCCCCGGCCTTCGAGCCAGACCTCAGCCCAGGCATGGGCATCCATCTGCCGTACGCTCAGGTAATCCTCAAACGGGTTGGGTTCGCCCCCAAGATAACCCCCCACAAGTCGCGCGGGAATTCCGGCTGCGCGCATCAGGTAAACAAAGGCGGAAGCATAGTGCTCGCAATAGCCCCGCCGCCCCCGAAACAGGAAACCATCGATGACATCGGCCTTGAAAACCGGCGGATACAGCGTGTAATAGTATGTTTGCTGGTTAAAACGGCTCATTGCAGCCGCCGCAATTTTCCGAGGTTGCTGGAATTGCCGGGCAAGTTCCTCCCCCAGCCGCCTGGATTGCGGATTGCCCTCTGGCGGTAGTGCCAGATTACGGAGCCGGGTCTCCGCCGGGAGTTCGAGCTCCAGGTTACGGTACCCGACGGAGTTTACCCGGTATTGAAAGCGCCCCGGCGGAGCCTGGGGCAGGCGCAGGTTAAAGCCGGCAGTCGTTATGATCCCGGAATCGAACACCTTGCCGACCGGGATTGCAAACAACCAGGCTTGCTCGCTGGGCTCAACGATAACATTGTAACTATAGCCGCCCGCACGCTGGGAAAACTGCCAATCCGCAACTCTCACCGGGCGTTCGGAAGCAGCGGCTATTTGCCAGCGGGCACCATCGAAGTCTTCGAAAACCGCAGCCCGCCAGTACAGCCGACTGACGTCCGGTGAGCTGCCATCAAAGCTCACCCTGAACGCGACCGTATCATTATTTGCGAGGGAGCCAAAACTGCCGGGGCTGATGCTATCACTGAGTCCCGGGCTTTTTGCCTGGCTTGGCATGGGCACCATCCAAAGCGGATCAACCCTGGGGAAAAACAGGAACAGGACCACCAGTACCGGTAGGCCCTGGAGCAATAAAGCACCCGCACGTGCAATTGGCATACCGAAGCTTGTAACGTCCCTCTGATGCAGTGCCAACAGTGATACCGAAAGCAACAGGTAGCACAGCACGACATAAATCATGGAGACCACGGATTGGCTATAGAGTAACTGGGTTGCCGCCACAAAATAGCCGAGGAATATCGTGACATACATATCCCGGGCGCGCCGGGTTTCCAGCAGCTTGAGAAAAAAGGTCAGTATCAGGTAGGTCACGGCAGCGTCCAGCCCGAGCTTGTCGATATAGGTAAAGCTCACCGCCACCAGCGACCCAAGCATCATCACAACCCGGGTAAAGCCACTTGCAAAAGGCCACTTGCCACGATAGATCTGGATCCGCCAGAAACCACAAAAAAGACAAACACCGAATAACCACAGCGGCAGACCCGACATGTGGGGCAAAATCAGGGCGAACTGGGCAAAAAGAAGCCAGAACAGGCTGCTGCGAGATATCTGGCTCTCATAGCTAAGGCCCGGACTCACAACCGATACTCCTCGCTATGGTAGCGGGCCAGCTGCGCCAGTATCCGATGCAAATGTTCGTCACCCTCTGACGGCGCAATCTCCTGGTTTCCCAGGCGAATACCGTAGAGGACTTCCTGGCGACTGAGCTGAAGCGCACCGTAGCAGAGTGCCGAGAGCCGCTCTTCCAGTGTTTTGCCGGTCGCTACGGATTCGTCGAGCCAGACCTGTTTTAACATTGACTCGGTAAACTCCATGGTCATCAGCGGCTGCTGCTTGGCATAAGCCTTCCACAGAATCTGGCGTGGACAGTCATCCTTGCGCCATGGCCTGATATTGCTGAATTCGTCCTGCTGCTGAAAACTGGGACGATCCCCAAGACCTTCATCCTGCTCTATCACCGGCAGTGGCTGCACCATCAGCGGGCGGGGATACACCCACGACTCCATGTTCAGGTCCAGCCAGGTCCAGGCCCGCAGCAGTCCGAACGGGTACACGGTTTCAAGCAGCAAGCGCCGAGGTCGCAGCAAGCCGCGGCGGGGCGCTTTGTGATACAGCTCGACGATGGTCTCGGTTTGCAGATCAAGATTAGTGGTGGTCATGGATTGACCGGGCCAGCCTGCGCAGATCGAAAAATACTTCTTTTCCGGTTTGCGTTTGAGAGCCAGCCGAAATGTCACGCTATCGCCGGCGAATCCAGGAGCATGGTTGGTCTTGCGTACGTCCAGCCCGGCGAGATTGGAGTAGGTCGCCAGAATCGCCACGACGAACTGCCCCGCTAACAAAAAGGTCAGCAGGTAAATAGCGTTATTCTGGTAGTTTATGGCCGTTACAAGAAGCAGGCCCAACAGGCCAAAATACAACAACCCGGCTCGGGTTGGGAAGATGAATATACGCCGCTGATCGAGTTTTACGGCGGTTGCTGCCGGAATCCGCCGTTGCAACCACTGCTCATAGCGCGCCGCCATTGCATTACGCATGGCTAGGTCAGTACATCGACAGCCGACAGCACCCGATGAACGATGGCGCCATCGGCCGGCAATAGATTCGCTGCGTCACGCAGGCGATGGCCGCTAACCGCGGGAAACACATGTTGAACATCCTCCGGGATGACATAGTCCCTGCCCTCCATCAGAGCCCAGCTTTTCGAAGTGTGCAGCAAAGCCAATACAGCGCGAGGGGAAAGCCCTACCCCGATATCGTCATCCTGGCGGGTGAACGCTACCAAGCGCTGCAGGTAATCCAGCAAACTATCACTCACTGTAATGCGGTGGATATCGCGCCGAAATTCGAGCAGCTGTGATGCGTCCAGCAGGGAGTCCATCCGCTGCAGCTTTTCATGGCCGGACAAGCCTGTCAGCATCTCGCGTTCGGCTCTCGGATCGGGGTAGCCCAGTTGCAGACGCATGGTAAATCGGTCCAATTGCGATTCCGGCAAAGGGAACGTGCCGCCCTGGTGCTCCGGGTTTTGTGTTGCAATGACGAAGAACGGTTGTTCAAGCTGGCGCGACTCCCCGTCCGCTGTTACCTGGTGTTCCGCCATCGCCTCGAGCAGCGCGCTCTGGGTCTTGGGCGTGGCGCGGTTGATTTCGTCAGCTAGCAGGATCTGGGTAAACACCGGTCCCGGATGGAACACGAAACGCGCATCTTCCCGCTCAAAAATCGAAAAACCGATAATGTCCGCGGGCAATAGGTCACTGGTAAACTGGATTCGCTGGAAGTTCAAACCAAGCGCTTTGGCCAGTGCCTGGGCCAGGGTGGTCTTGCCCATGCCCGGTAGATCTTCCAGCAATAAATGTCCCTCTGCCAGCAGGCAGCATAGTGCCAGCCTGATCTTGTCTTCCTTGCCTACAAGCACCTGGCCAATGTTGCGAATGACCAGATTGATCTGATTCTGCATGCAAGCTCCTGAGTTTCTCGAGATCAGTCCTCAGCCCCGGGACAGGACCGGCTGGTGTAACCCTGAGTATAGACTAACTAGGAGTCTGTCGGACTTAGACTGATTCTACTGCGGCGGCGGGACACCGGCCCATTTTGACGCGATTTCTCGTTACATAGCCCCACTATGCGCCTCAAAATCGCGTCAAAATGTACTCGC